>NZ_AP022602.1 GCF_010726765.1 Mycobacterium gallinarum | reverse complement strand
CTGGTGTTGGCCGACGCCGAGGCCTACGACAACTGGCCCTCCGCCGAGGAGTTGCCGTTCATTCGTGTTACCCAACTGCCGGTGATCGGGCCGTTGGTGTTATGGGCCTGGTCGCGGCGGCCACTGTTTCGGTGGGCACTGGGAGGGCAAAGCCGTCTACGACCGCTCCGTGCTGACCATGACCTCGTGGACGGCTACATCGCCGCCAACCTCGCCACCGCCCACAAGCGGGCCAAGACCCGACGATTTCTCGCCACCCAACTCGACCCCGCCAATCAAGCCCACACCCACCACCTCGCCGACGCACTACACAAGATCGAGGTCCCGACGCTGATCCTGTGGGGCGAAGGCGACGTCCATTTCCCGCCCGTTCGCGCGGCGCCTGGCCGCCGACATCCCCGGCACCACGCGGGTGGAAACGCTGCCCGCAACCGGGCATCTGCTGATGGAGGAACAGCCAGATCACATCGCCAGCCTGATTCGCGAATTCCTCACCACCACAACCCGATCCGGCCCGAAGGACGCGCCGCGATGCTGACCGCGGTGATCGCAATCCACATCGCAGCGGGCCTTACCGCGGTCATCGCCGGCCTGACCGCCATGTTGGCCCCCAAGCAGGCTGGTCGGCACCCCCGCAGCGGACACGTGTTTTTGGTGGCCATCGGGATCGTGTTCGCCACCGCGTTGGGGATCGTGGCCGCGCGTCCCCACACCGCCTACCTGCTCATCCCCGGCAGCATCGCCCTGCTCGCCGCCGCGACCGGTTTCACCGCACGCCGGATCCGCTGGCATGGCTGGATACGCCACCACATCGCTGCCATGGGCATCGCCTACATCGCGCTGCTGACCACCTTCTATGTCGATAACGGGCCCAAACTGCCGGTGTGGAACCTGCTGCCGCGCAGCACTTTCTGGATCCTTCCCGCCGCAATCGGCCTTCCCCTCATCACCCGCGCGCTGCTCCGACACTCCACACCGACAACGGCCCAGAAGTAAGGACTACACATGACCGATCACACCCCAGCCGCCGACAGCATCCTCGACCAGGTCCGCGCCCAGTACGCAGCTGCCGCGCTGGCCGTCATCAACAAGAACACCGGTGCGTGCTGCGGCACCACCAGCACCATCGGCAGCGATAGCCACCTCAACGCTTCGGTGATCGCCCCGAACGAGTCCGGCCTGGGCGCAAGCCAATACGACACCATCGACCTGGACCAACTGCCCGTCGACGCGGTGCTGGCCAGCCTGGGCTGCGGCAACCCCACCGCCGTCGCCGAACTCCACGAGGGCCAGACCGTGCTCGATCTGGGTTCTGGCGGCGGCATCGACGTGCTGCTGTCGGCCCGCCGGGTCGGGCCCACCGGCCGCGCCTACGGCCTGGACATGACCGACGAGATGCTCGACCTCGCCCGGGCCAACGCCGCGGCTGCCGGTGCCACCAACGTCGAATTCGTCAAAGGCCATATGGAAGCGATCCCGCTGCCCGACGCCAGCATCGACGTCGTCATCTCCAACTGCGTCGTCAACCTCTCCCCGGACAAACCCGCCGTATTCGGCGAGATCTACCGCGTCCTGACACCCGGCGGCCGCATCGGCATCAGCGACCTGGTCGCCGACGATCACCTCACCACCGAGGACCGCGCCCGCCTGGGCACCCACGCCGACTGCATCGCAGGCGCGCTGACCGCCGCTGAATACACCAGCGATCTTGCTGATGCGGGATTCACCGAGATCACCCTCACCCGCAGCCACACCGTCACCGAGGGGCTGCACTCCACCATCATCCGAGCGACCAAACCGCAGTAGCGGTCGAGCCGCAGCGGCGCTGAAGTACCTTGACTCCGTACCCAGGTACAGGGTTGAGAATGGGTGTATGCGACGTGGTGAGGTTGCCGCACTGGCCGGGTGAACGCCGAGACGCTGCGCTACTACGAGCGGCGCGGCTTGCTGGACGAACCACCTCGATCGGTAGGGCGCTACCGGGCGTATCCCGACAGTGCTGTCGAGGTGGTGCGGTTCGTCAAGCGCACCCAAGAGCTGGGATTCAGTCTCGATGAGATCGATGAGCTGCTCCACCTGGCCAACGGCGGTCCCGACGACTGCGACCAGGTACGGATCCTTGCCGAGGTCAAGATGGAGGAACTCGCGCAACGCATCCTCGACCTCAACCGCGTGAGGGATTCCCTCGCTGAATTGGTGTCGACCTGCGAGTTTCCCCGTCGCGACCGGCGCTGCCCGATGCTGTCGTCATTGCACACCAACGAAGAAGGGCACCAATGAGACTGGAGATTCTGCAGGTTCCCGACTGCCCGAATGTTGCGGTGCTGCAGCGCCGGCTCGAACAGGCACTTGCCGGGGAGACCACCGAGGTGACGCTGGTCCACCGGGTGATCGATGACCCGCAGGACGCTACCGCGGCTGGAATGGTGGGCTCGCCGACGCTGCTAGTGGACGGTTGTGATCCGTTCGCTGTGGCCGGCGAACCACCCAGTCTGTCGTGCAGGCTCTACCGCGACGAGCGCGGCGCCGTAGCCGGTGCGCCGTCAGTGGCTGCCCTGCGAGACGCACTCGGCCTTACTGCCCGAGCCGGCGACGATGCCGATCACACCGCAGATGCCTGCTGCGCCCCGGCTGCCGGGGCCGATTCGGCGGCCGCCTCGTTGGGTTCAGCGCGGTTTCGAGCCGCGCCCAGCGATCCTGGCGAGACCGCCGTGCATCAGTGCATTCTGCGAGCCTTCGCCAAGCACGGCGCTGCCCTCGATGGCCGAACTCGCTAGCGCAGCATCGCCTTCGAGTCACCAGTGGAGGAGATTTTGACTCGACTACATGCCTCGGACGTGATCCGGCTCGGCACCAGTGGACTCATCGAGGTCGCCTACCCGTTCTCCGCTGTTCCGACTCGCCACCGGGTCCGCCTCGCCCATGGCGGCGAGGCATATTCGATGTGCGCGGTCGACGCTCTCGGGATCGCCTTCATGCTCGACACCGACACGGTGATCGAGTCCCGGACCCCGTTAACGGCAATCCCATCACGATCACTGTCGAGCGCGGCGAGCCGATCGGGCAGCCCAGCACCGCAGTGGTCTTCGTCGGCGTCCGATCCGGAACGGGCCCCTCGGCCGACACCTGCTGCGACTACCTCAACTTCTTCACCGATCGCCCATCCACCCACGCGTGGGCGGATCTGAATCCCCACGTGGTGGGCGGAATTCTGGGACTCTCCGAGGCCGCGCGTCTCGGCCAAACCATCTTCCGCGGCTTGCTCAACAGCTGACGACACATGAAACCGCATCGGAGTACGGGCCAACGCCAACCAGGCGCTAGAGCTTCAGCGTGACCTTTTCGCCTCGGCTGATCGATTCGGCCACGGTGGTGAGGGCAGGTTCTACGAGGGCGGTGCCGAGCTTCCTCTGCAGCGCCCGCTTCACAGCGTCGACCGATTGGCCCTTGTGCTGCCGGAAGACCGCATCGATGTCGCTCTGCATATTCTTCGCGACTTGCTTGGTGACGTTCTTCTCGAAGTTCGGATCCATCTTGAACCCTGCCATCGTGCTTCTCCTGCCCACGCGGTCCGACGTCGGGATCGTAGCGGCGGTCCCGACACCGAAGGTTACAACTCCGCCCCGAGGCATCCAAGCAACCCTGAACCGAATCAAAACCGAAGGCGTGCACCACCGTCACCGCCTACGGGTAGAAGGAAGTTGGGCTCGTTCGGCGATGTATTCGGTCCAGTCGCGGGCGGCGAGTGTGGCCCAGGCGGCGGCGTTGTTGTTGGTGATCCCGATGAGCTCGGCCAGGACGGGTGCGGGCATGTCGCCGGCGAGTTGGAAGAGAGTGGCTTTGCGGTTCTCGTAGGGTTTGATGCCGATGGCGACGAGCTGGGACCGGATGTTTTCGGTGGCAAGGTGGCGGCCGGGGTTACCGCCAGGAAACAGCCATCCGGTCTCGCGGGAGGCGTAGAGGCTCTTGCCTCGGTGCTCGAGGTGTTCGCGAATCAGATCGTCGAGGACGGGAGGCATCTGAATTGGAATCGAGCTGAAGGTGACGTGCACGGCCCGGTCATCGGTGATGGTGACCTGACTCGTTCGCATCGCCACAATGCGCGAAAGGGATTGAGCGAAAAGCAGAGTGAGCAGACCGCCAATGCGGGTGTAGCGGCGCAAGGTCGAGTCGTGCAACAGACGCTCGACGGCCGCCCAGCGCTGCGCATCGGACACAGTCACTGCCGGCGGCGGCCGCGGGACATCGGGAACGGTCAGCTTAGTGTTGATCCGGGAGTCGCGCAGCCAGACCACGAAGGCGTATTCGTGGCCAAGTGTCCTGCCGACGTGCGCCTGGTAGCGCTCCAACAGATCCCGGGTCGCGGTGGCCGCACTGGCGTCGTGAGCGGCGAGGAAGGCCACTAACTCGATAGCGACGCGGATACGTCGGCGACACGCGTCGGCCATGGTTTTGGTCAATCGGTCTTCGCGGGCGGCTTTGCGCATCTGCCGCAGCACATGCCAGTGAGCGAACCGGCGAATCAGGGCGGCGTCCTCGAAGGGCAGTTGGGCTACGACGTTCTCGATCCAGGGCAGCATCCTTTCGATTCGGATCTCGATCTGATCCAGGACGCCGACCGCGACGAGCAGGCTGCGCAGGTAGTCGTGGGATCGATCCGAGGGCAGGGCGCGGAAGGTGTCGTGGCTGATCTCGAGCGCGCCGCACGCCATTTGGCCTAGCAGTTGCGGACCGATACCGGGTTTCTTGCGCAGCCACCACAGTCCGGTCTGCGGGCGTTCGGAGTTCACCAATTCGTCGAACACCGGACGCAACCGGCGATGGATTTGACCGGTCGCTGGGTCGGTTAGCAGGTCGGTGAGCCGTTCGCGCAGGAAGCAGCGAGCGCACCGACTGTCGCCGTACGGTGTTCCTCGCGGCCGCAGTCACGGCACGCGAAGATCGACTCGACACCGGCACACGACGCGCAGACGACGATCTCGCCGCGCAGCCATGCCAGCGGCCGCACGACGGCACACTGCGGGCAGGCTTCGGGTGGTAGTGCCGTCGCCGGCGACAGCCGATGCAGATCCTCCGCCCATGCGCGAGTCGACTCAAGCCGTTGGTGCTTCCGCACTCCCAGCAGACGCAGTGATTCACCTACTGTCGCCGGGGCGGCGGATCTTGGCGCGGATCGGCCGCAGGTCGCCAATCCCGGGTCCGCTGTCGTTGACCGCGGGCGCCTCGCGGATCTGTTCCTGGGCGAGCTCGAGTAGATCGTTGGGCGTGCACGCCAAGATGTCGCAGAGGGCCGCCAGCAAGTCGAGATTGATCCGTTGCGGCGGTTTCGTCGCAACCCGGTGAACCATCTGTCGGGAGATCTCCACGCCACGCTCGTGCAGCGGCTCGACCAGGTCGGTGGTCGCGAACATGCCGTTCTCCGCCATCAGTTGGCGCAGGTTCCAACGGATTACCGTTCTAGTGCTCATTCCGGCTCCCGGTTGTCGTCGTGGATCCGTAGACGCGACGAAGCGCCGCCTGCAGGGTCTTGGTCTTGAAATCGTTCGACACCGAGGTGTAGATCGCAGTGGTCGAGGCATAGGAGTGCCCGACCTGTTCGGTGACGAACCGTTCCGGGTAGCCGAACTCGATCAGGTGGGTGACATAGGAGTGCCGCAGGCAGTGCAAGGTGAGGTCTTTCGGCAGACCGGCCTGCCCCCCGCAAGAACGCGAACCGCTTGTCCATCGTCTTCGTTGACACCCGCTGCTGGCGTTCGGTCAGCCACAGCTCCTCACGCGGTCCGGGACTCAACAGCGGCCGGGCCTGCTCGACCCACTGGCGCAGTCCGTCGATCACCCAGTCGAACTCCGGGACGGCCAACACGGTGCGACGCCGCGGGTTGCTGCCGCGGCTGGACTTCGCGTAACGGACGTGGACGGCACCGAACGTTCCCCACGCCGGCATCCGCGGGTTCGGACGCAGATCGACGACGTCCAGGAAGCACAGTTCCCGGCGGCGTAACCCGAATGCGTAGGCCGTCTTGATCATCTGTGCGTCTCGCAGCGCCGCTAACGCGCCCTTGCGACCCGACCGCGCGACCGTCTCGACGCGGTCATCGAGAAAGCCGAACAAGGTTTCCACCTCGTCGTAGGAGAACGGTCGCCGGGCTGGCTTGCCCTCGTACTCGACCAGATGCGCGGCGGTGTTGTAGTCGTGACAGATCTGCGACGGGATCCTGCCGAACCGTTGCTCGCACTGGGAGGTCCAGCCGTAGCGGCCGTCGAGAAGGTAGTCGCAGAACATCCGCAACGTCAGGTGATAGCCGCGGATCGTGGACGGCGCTAGACGATCGGTGCCGGACATCAAACTGGCAGTGAAGTCCTCGACGTCACCGGCCGTCCAGTCCCAGGGCAGCGATTCGGCGAACGCAGTGAACCTTCGCAGCAAGGCGATCCGCGGTTCGATCGTGGCGTCAGCCAGCAGTCTCGACTTCTGTTGGCGCCCCCATCCTGAAAGCATCGCCTCGAACACCGCCGCCGGCTCATTCAGATGCACCACACCAGGCGCCAGAACCAAGTGAGCCGAACCCGGAACACTCACCCGACCTCCACTGCGGACGTAAACTTAAAGTGGACATTGACAACGGAAAGTTACCACGTCCCCGACGCTATTGATTCACCAGGCCAAACGGAAACGTGACTAAAGTGCCCACGAGGAACCCACCCCGATGCACCACCAGGCTCCGTCCACTCTGAGTTGATTCGCGGCAGTCTTTTCCTGAGTGCAAGAGGTGTGTGGTCTGTCGGTGGGCTGTGGAAGGGGGGGGTCAAGGCAGAGAGGTGGAGGGGGCTGTGCGGTGGTGGCGAGAGGAGCGGGCGGCGGTGTGGTGAGGGTAGCGGCGGTAGTGCGGCAGGAGCGACGGAAAAAAATTGAGGGATGACGAATGTGGCTGTGGTGGTGGCCCGGTCGGCCTGTCGGCTCTTAGGGTCCCGACCATGACAGCACCACGGATATCGAAGGTTGAGGCCCGGAAGCGGGCGCATGAGGCGACCCGGCGCGCCAACGAGGCTCGCGCCGCGCGGGACAAGGCGAACATCGACGACGCCGCGGACTTTCTCGTGGCGGTCGGCAAGATCGCCGAGGTCGAGTCCTGGAAGAAGGAGCGCCTGGCTCAGCTGCGCGCGCAGGTCGACGCGGAAGCCGCGAAGCGGGTGGCTGTCCATCGGGCCAAAGCCGGCGCGGCGATCGCACGCATGCAGGGCCGCGGTGAGACGCTGACGACGATCGCCGCGCGGACAGACGTGGGGATCGGAGTTGTTCGCACCATGGCGCGGCATGCCCGAAACCCGAGAACCCTCGGCCGGGGGCGGTTCGCATGCACTAGGCGGGGGTGGTGTGGATGGCGGGCCGTTGAAGGCTGCTGGCCCCTACTCCGGCGAGCCGCCGGCCGATGCCGTCTCGGCGTGAATGGTGCGGGCGTTGCGCCGTGGTGAGGCGAGGTCGACGGTGCACGGGGAGCGCGCCCGGTGGCGCCGGTCGGCCCGTGCGCCTGGCGTGATGTCGACCGGCCGCTCCGCCGGCCGCGCCGCGGCCGCGCTAGCCGGTTGCGCATCATGCGGCGAGAGGCGTTCGTTGATTGCGTCGCAGGGTATCTGGGCATCGCGGCTCCGGTCGCTCGGTATGCGGCGGTTGCATGACCGCACAGCGGTGCGGCTCGGGAGTGCGTTCACAGCACCGGGGAGCGGGCCGCGGTCGACGCCTGAATGTCGGTGTCGACGGCTAGGTTCATCGGCCATGAGAAGCGCAGGGAAGCTGATCGTTGATCGGCGTGTGCACGCTGCTGAGATCGCGCGCTTTCACAGCCATGTCGTCTGTGGGCCAACGGCTTCGGACTGCAACATTTGGACCGGGGCGATCGGCGCCGATGGCTACGGTCGCTTTTACCTCACTCGAGCGGGCTCGGGTCTGTGCGTTCGTCCGCACCGTTACGCGTTGGCCATCGTGTCCGGTGTGGTGGCCGCTGGGGTGCTTGGGCTCCACGAGTGCGACAACCCAGTGTGCGTCAAGGTCGCGGCGGTGACAGATCCCCGCCAGCACGTCGTGTCGGGGTCGCAGGGCGACAACATGGAACGCATGGCGCGGATGCGCGTGGCGGCGGCCGATATGCGGTGCGACGCTTCGATAGTCGCGGCGTTCGTAGGCAACGCTCGGTGGCGCTGCGCGAAGCGGTGCGCCACGGTTGGGATGCCGCTGCGGTGCAGGCGGCCCTGCTGGGCGACCAAGCCACGCTGTGGTGAGGTCGGCCAGAGCTCGTCGAGGTCCGGTGAAACATGTCGCCGGGTGTGCCGAGCTGGGTGGTGTGGGGCACGGTGTCGCAGCGCCGGGCTGGAGGGCTGGAGGGGGTGTGCGGCGGTGATGTCGCGCGTCGGCGCTTAGCCTCGCTGCAGGAGCACCGCGTCGCGCGGCGGTGCCGCAGTGGCGGCGTCGAACCACACGGGCATCGCAGCGACTTCGGCTGTGCGCGCCCAGCAGTTGCGGTGCTGCCCGCTGTCCAGCACGGCCGAGCCGGATCGTTTGACGACGTACTTGATGTGTTCTCGCGCGTGGACGAGTGAGCGCGCCAGGCGACGATCAGCATCGGCTAGGCCGGCGATGCGTGGATCGTCGAGACTCGCGTGTTCGATGACGACGGGATCGGCCGTTGCCGGGAAGGGCGCAAGGAAGTTCTGGACCGTGGCCAGCACGATGGTCCACGCCCTCGTGTACGTGACAGCTCTGGCGGCGGCCAACCATGGCGGGGTCGCCGAACAGCTCGCGGTAGCCGTCCTGCCCGGGATCGGTGCCCAGGACTGCCTTCAGCTGTGCTAGCTCCATCGGGCAGTTGGATGGCCCGCCCATCTCTGGCCATCGCACTCCCATGCCGTGGGGGTTAGGGCAGCTCGTCGACCCTGAGGAGGTAGTAGGCCATGCGGACGTCGGTGGGTTAGGGCGCCAGCAGCGTGGAGCGGCGCGTGAACTGTGCCGGGCCGCCAACCTCGAACGCCAGCACGTCTACTCCGAAGTATTGCCCGACCAGCATGGGGTCGTCGTATCCCAAATCTCCATGCACGCTCTGCAAGTACTCCATGGCCTTCTCGCATGCGAGTCTGGCGGCGTTGTCGGCGGTCTCGGCGATGGCCGTCGCCTCCACGGCGGTCCGAACGTTGGCGAGGAAGACGGTTGTCATTCCGGGGGTCCTTAAGACGCGAGTGCGTGGATGGGGCTGGCGGCGGCGAAGACGGTCTTGAGGTCGCGGCGGGCGTCGAGTTCGGAGTAGGGCTCAATGGTGGCCACGCCGACGACGCGGGGCCGTGCCTCGGCGAGGGAGAGAGCTCGAACGCCGTGTGAGTGGCGCTGAGCTGAGTGGGTCGGTGGTAGTAGTCCGAGATCACCAGGTACGCGTGCAGGGCGGCCTGGGCGGCTTCTGGGGTGTCGTGCTGCGTGCTTACGTCGCGGCCGTGCTCGTCGATGGTCAACGTGTACATGGGTGGCTCCTGTCGGCTCTGTGGCGGGGTCTTATGCGGCGGCGGTGGCGTGGGCGAGGGCCCTGATCCGATCGGGCCGGAAACCTGACCAGTGGTCGTCGCCGGCCACCACCACGGGGGCCTGGAGGTAGCCGAGGGCCATCACGAAGTCACGGGCTTCGGGGTCGGTGCTGATGTCCACGACGTCGTAGGCGATGCCCCGCTTGCCGAGCGCCTTGTAAGTGGCGTTGCATTGGACGCAGGCGGGCTTGGTGTAGACGGTGACCGTGGCGGTGGTGCTCATTTCGCGCTCCTTAATCGTCGGTATTGCGGGTTCTTTCTGTAGCTTCGATTCTAATTGCTGAACGTTAATTCGGCAACGCATAGAGCATACTAGAGCGCCCACTTTCGGCGGTGACTAGACCTTATTGGCGAACGCTATTAATGGCACTAGGACCCCTTCTGTTTTCGCACTAGGAACCATTCTTGCAATTCTCTATTATTGGCGTTTGTTCTTTACCCGAACGGACGAAAGGCCCCGGGAGCCCAGCTACTCCCGGGGCCTTCGTCGGCCGCTAGTCCTCTTTGCAAGCCTGTCGGTACACGGTGTCGGCTTTGCGTTTGCTGAGGATCACCTGCTCGATGTCGCTGAGGGGGTACCCGCAGACCTCAGAAAGCCAGGTCAGATACTTTTTCGTGATCTCTTGGGGTGCGCGCCAGGCGTCTTTGGCCGTCCGGGCCTCAGTTGTGGCGAGCACCATTCCGAGCAGGATCACCAGCGCGCGGCCGTCGCCGGTGGCCGGCAGCTTGGCGACGGCCATCTTCGCGGTCTCGTTATCGGCCAGGCCGAGCAGCTCGGGCGCGAGCTTCTGGCCGTGGTAGTCGTTGAACAAATCGGGCCGGTTGACAATCACATCAGCGAGGTAGAGGGCCGCGCCCTTCGGTGCGGTCTTGCGGGACAGCAGCTTGTCGCGCACCCACTCGCGGCGCACGATCGCCGCCGCTTCGCCGAGCTTGTTCAAGGCAATGAGCTTGCGGCGTTCCGCGCGTTCCTTCTCGGCCTCTTCCTGGCGAGCCCGCTCGCGGTCGGCTGCACCGTCAGGGTCGCTGGCATCGGCGAGGCGGTCGGCGTCGAAGCCGTACTGGCGAGCCGCCCAGTCGGGCATGGTGACCCCGGCGCCGCGCGGGTTGCAGCAGTAGTACTCCGGGCTCCACGCGGTGGTCTCGGTAACGGTTCGGATGTGCCGGTAGCCCTCGGCCGGTTCCAGGGTGGGATCGTCGGCGGTCTCGAAGTCGATGTCGTGCTCATCTACCGGTTCGCCGGTCTCAACGTCGAGGAACACTTCTTCGCTTTCGAGGACGACTGCCCAGTGCTGGGGGTCCATCGCGGCGATCGTCTCGTCGGTCAGGGTCTTACCCTCCGCGTCCCGCAGGTAGTTGGTCGGGATGTAGGCCTTGTCGGACCAGCCTGGGCGGCGATCCAGCACCGTGTAGCCCTTCGCTGTGAACCCTGCTGCTTTCTCCTCGTAGCGGCGTCGGTCTTCGCGCTCGGCACGCAGTTGAGCGACGCGGTGGTCGAACTGGTCGGTGCCGGCCACCTTGATCAACTCGGCCTGGGCCGCGTCGTCGCCGTCGAACTCGACAAAGCTGGTGGCCTCCACCAGGTTGAGCTGCCCGGTGTCCAGAGCGCTCATGGCCTTCTCGGACTCGATGGCGACCTTGGCTGCGGCGACGGCGTCCTTCGTGGTGGACAGTCCTTTGGCCACCTTGGTGAGCGACACCCCGTCTAGCAGCAGCTGGTTGATACCCCGAGCGCGCTCGGCTTCGGTGAGCGGTGCGCGGTGATCATTGGCCACGATCTGTTCGATGACACGCTGGGCGCGAACGCCGGTGTCGGTGCCGTCGAGGGTGCGTACGTACACCGGCACTGAGGTCAAGCCGACCTGGCGGGCCGCCTGGATGCGGCGCTGTCCCTCGCGCACGAAGGGCTTGTCCTGCCCGTCGATCCGCACCGCAAGCACGGGGACGAGGACTCCGTGTTCCTCAATGGAGGCGAGGAACTCGCGATCCAGTCGGGGGTCCAGTCGAACGTTGTCTTCGATCTCAATGTCGTTGGGGTGCAGGTGAAGAAGCTCGGGGGTGGCGATGGTGGTCATCGGGGGGTTCCTTTCTCAGTCGGTCGAACCTGTTGCCTATAGGCTACACCATGATGTAGCCTATAGGCAACACATTTGTTTGATGAGAAGGGTCGATTCCCGATGAGTGTGAGCCTCGACCAGCTCCCCGGCTTCGCTGAAACCGACTGCGGCTCAACGGTGGTGATGAGCTACGGCATGGGCGTCGATTCCACCGCGATCCTGCTCCGCTGGCTTACCGACCCGTCCAGCCGAGACTTCGACCTGCAAGACCTCATCGTCGTCACGGCCGACACCGGGGGAGAGTTCGAACAGACGATCAGCGACGTCGAGGAAGTCGTGCTTCCCGAATTGCGTCGTCATCGGGTTCGTTTCATCCAGGTCGGCCGATCGAAGCGCAAGACCACCGCAAACGGGGATGGCGTCGCGGTCCTGCAGGACTCCATCGAGCCCACGCGCTTGTACAGCGCCGCCTACACATTGGCAGACGAAATGCTTTCGGCCGGAACGGTTCCGCAGATCGGCGGCACGCGCATGTGTTCCATCCACGCCAAAGGCAATTGCCTGGATCCCATCATCGCTGCGGTGACGGCCGGACGTCGCTATCGCCACGTCGTGGGATTCGAAAGTCATGAGGGCGCCCGGGCCGTCAAGGACGCGCTGTTCAACACCGACCGCCGCACCGGCTGGTACCCGCTGCGCGACTGGGGTTGGGATAGAACACGCTGCTCCGATTTCATTGCCGAGATCACTGGGCGCCGCTGGTCGAAGTCAGCGTGCGGATACTGCCCGTTCGCGATGCGCACCGAAGCCGGGCGAAGCAGCGTTGTCCAACGGTGGCGCCGCGAACCAGAGAAGGGTGCTCAAGCCCTGTTCCTCGAGCACGTCGCGCGCAGCCTCAACGAACGCCAAACCCTCATCGAGGGCAGCTCTGCGGCAGACTTGGTGGCCTCCGCCGGGTTGACCCAGGTGCGGGCCCGCTTCGACGCGATGCTCGACGAGTGTGAACACGCCGTTTACGAGGTCCGCCGGCTCACCCGCAGGTCCTCCAGCCGGGCCCAAGGCCGCGGTATCACTGCGCGCTCGGTGCGGGCCGTGGCTCGTGGCTCGCGCAGGCAGATGGACGAGGAGCTTGGCAGCCACGCCGGTGAGCGACAAATCGGTGCGGATGGGATCGTGCGCCAGGTCCTGCGTGAGAGGGACGATCAGCTTCCGGCGTTGCAACACTTCTTCGTCGTGTGCCCGGCCGTAGTGGACAGCAAGCAACGACCGGGTTTCGAAGCGTGGTGGCAGGAGGCGACGACCGATGCTGTGCTGTTCTGAGTACACCCACGTCCACCCCGCCGGTGTAGCCTTTGGGCAACGCCAAGGAAAGGGGATGGGCATGGAGGCGACACCCTCCGATGACGGTTCGCTCATCCTCGCCGCACTCGGTGCGGCCATCCGCGAACACCGCACCGCCGCCGGCCTGACGCAGGCCCAGCTTGCCGAGCGTGCGGGCATCGGCCGTCCCCACCTCAATCACATTGAGGGCGGCCGCAAGAGCCCGACCGTAGTGGTGCTGGTCCATCTGGCCCGCGGCCTTGGCGTCGACCCCGCGGTCCTGCTGCAGACGCAGCCGCTCAGCGAGGCGACACACTGAGGCTGCGCGCCGCCTCGATGCGTTGTATCAGTGCGGCGGCCTCGGCGTGGTCGGCACGCCCAGCTTCGTCGGTGCCCGTCCGAATGAGTGCCACCAGGTCGCCATCGGCCCGCAGCTCGTAGCGCGGTGCCTGCGGCAACTCATCGATCCGCGCGTCATGCATGGCGTCGAGTGTGGCGGCCAGGACGGCCGTCACCGCGTTTTCGTGGCCCTCTGCGGTGTCGATGATCGTGTCGACGCGGCCGTCGATTATCATCGCCAGTGACCAAAGAACGGTCATTGTGCTGTCTCCCTTGCGTCGGTGTCCTGGGCCCGATTGTGAGCGGCTGAAAAAGCCGGGCCTGCCCTCCACGGTTGTGGATAAACAGACCCGGCTCGGCGCGGCTGTGGATAACTGCTAGCCGTTCGGCGGCGCGTAGTCCCGTTCGCGGGGATCTGCGGCGAAGTCCGGGCCGTCAAGGAAGACCTGCACCCCGGTGCGATGGGCCGTGGTCAACAGTTCCACGGCGCTGATACCACCAGCCTGATCGAGGATCTGGAACGTGACTGGTCCCATGTGCAGGTCGAGCCAGCGGAGTTGGCGTGCGCGGTCCCGCGACAGCTCCTGTCGGGGCACGACCGCATAGGCAGGTCGGCGCATCCAGTCGATGGCCACGGTCGGCAATGCGAAGGGCTCGGCCGTCGCCGGGGCGGGCGCCGGGATCTGTCGGGGGATGAGCGTCATCGCCGATCGTGCCGCGCAGAACCCCTCCAGTACGCCCTGCACGGCCTGCGCTGACAGCATCGTCATGAGCAGTCCACCCCATTGCAGCCGTAGACGGGCGTTGGGGGAGCAGGCGTGATTTACGGCGATGTCGCCGTTCTGCTCACCCTGTACTCGGACGATCGTGTGGCTCACCAATGCGGCGGGGGTCACATGGGCTTCGGCGGAACGAGATTTCATCAGACTGCCTTTCAGTGGATGTTGCTTATAAGCAACAGTCTATCGTGAAAAGCACTGTCTAGCAACACTTTTAATGACCTTTCATGCGTGTCACTTCACGCCAAACACCCTCCGTGTCAGGGCCTTTCGTTTCTCGACCACCGGGTACGCCGCCGCGTCGAGCAAAGGGGGAGAATCTCTGAACAGAGTGGCGCGGCGCTGGCGCCCCCGCTGGAGACGGGCCTGCATGCAAGCTGCCCTCCTCACCCGCACGCCGGCCACAGCCACAGCCGACGCAAGTTCCTTCAGCCGGCGGTCCTGGACTCAGCTGACCGGGAGTGCCGAGCTGTTCTGGACGCGAAGCTGCCTGGTGGTGGACTTGGCTTCCTGCAGGAAAGCCCTGTATGCAAACGCGCCCTGCACTTCCCGAGAATGGGGTGGGCCGCGAATGTGCCTCTGGTGGTGGACTCCGCCGCGGCGCTCTCCGTAGCGTCCCAGCCATGACCACACCGGGACCAGCGAGTCTGCAGAGCGCCGAAAGCGACTTGCAGATCGCATTATCCGAAGCCGACCCGCACCGGCAGGGTGAGTACGCCAGATCGGCCGCCGACACCGCCGCAGAAGTGGCCTTGGACAACGCAGTGAGCCGCGCCGATCGCGAACGGGCAGTGGCGCTGACGCAAGAGGCCATGACCCTGACCGCCCGCAGCCTGCTGCGCGAGTCTCGAGCGATCCTCGTGGAGGCTCGCAAC
Organism: Mycobacterium gallinarum; assembly: GCF_010726765.1. Taxonomy (NCBI): domain Bacteria; kingdom Bacillati; phylum Actinomycetota; class Actinomycetes; order Mycobacteriales; family Mycobacteriaceae; genus Mycobacterium; species Mycobacterium gallinarum. Next base: position 196,740 of record NZ_AP022602.1, on the reverse strand, counting down.
AACACCGATCCACAACGCCGGCGCGAGCTGGCTCGGACGGCAGTGAGTAAGGCCCGCCAAGCGACGCGCCATCGCGACATTTCCGACGACGAACGAGCCGCAGCACGTCAAGTGATTGGTTACGGGCGGATGCTCGACAGGACTGTCGAAGCTTCTGCGCGTCGGCAGCACGTCGAGCCCGAGCGTAACGAGCCGGGCATTGCAATCTGAGCACTTTGACAATGCGCGGAGAATTCTGGCGCGGTCCATGGACCAGCTCAGCGCGAGCTCGCGGCGCTGCTGATAGCTTGAGGCCACGCTCGGCGTATGTTTGGCCCGGTACGCGCTACCGTCTTAGCCGACAGAAGGAGCCGACCACGTGAAGTTGACGACCGTATTGGCCACGACCGCGGCGGTCGCCGGTGCCGTCTTGAGTGCACCAATCGCACACGCGGACAACCCATCTCCGACCCTGGTGCCGTTGGGGCAGTCCGCCGAGTTGGTTCACGGTCCGGTCGTGCAAGCGTGGACGGTCAAGGATCTCAAGCCTAGTAGCGACGTCATCCCCTACCCAGTGCGTGGCGTGCTGTGGGAGGCCACCGCCACCGACACCGCCATCGCGGGTTCGGTCACCCCGATCGTGTCCAACTTCAACGCCCGCGCCCGCAACGGAGACACCTACCGCGTCCTCTTCGGCGCGGCCACGCCTCAGGGCGTCAATCCCGCCACCCTCGCCCAGGGGCAGCACACTACCGGCACGCTGTACTTCGACGTCACGGGCGCTCAGCCTGACAGCCTGGTCTACAACGACGGCGCTCGTGACCTTGCGATCTGGGTAACCCCTGCCGCACCGCCAGCAGGGAGTTCCCCCTCCTATCGCCCCGGCCCGGTCTTGAACCCGGGCCGTTCACAGGACATGGCACCCGCTGAAGCGGCGGAATCGCCGGAGGGTGAAACACCCATCGCACCGGCACCCGCGAGTAATCCGGAAAGTCCCTTGCCAACAACTAGTTTCGGTACCCCGCTGCCCGGTAGCGCGGGGACTCCGTTGCCTCCTGCGGAGGGCACCACCCCCGGGGTGGCTCCGACTCCGGCAACCACACCCGGCACCGCCGCAGGAACGCCCGTGCCGACTGGGCCGCCAGCACCGGCTGTTGCGCCGGCAGTGCCCACCACGGTGCCCGCTGGCAGCGCTGGCACACCTCTGTCGCCGGCTACGGTCCCGCCAGCCGCGCCGTCCGCGAGTGAGGCCGCGCCCGTCTCGCCAGTCACGACGACGCCTGTGCCAGTGCCCTGACGTGTCAGAAGCCGCGGCGATGCCTTAGGGCACATGAGGGGCCTGCGTAACCTCGGTGTGGTGGAGAACGGCAGAACTAGGGGCCTGCGCCGGCAGGCTCCGGTGCCGATGCTGGCTACCCTGGGCCGCCCGCCCACCGGGGATGATTTTGCTGTTGAAGTGAAGTACGACGGGCAGCGCGGCCTGGTGGTCCTCGACGACGACGGACTTGCTGTCTTTACTCACAATGGCGCGGAGGTGTCGCGGACTTTCCCTGAACTTGCCGGGATCCGCGGCGCGGTCGGCGGTCGCCGCGTCATCTTGGACGGCGAAATCGTCGCGGTCGGCAGCGACGGGCGACCGTCATTCATTCGGCTACAGCGCCGGTGGCCGCAACAGCGACGACCCAGCGCGGAGTTGGTCCGCGAGATGCCTACGCGCTTCTTAGCCTTCGATGTCCTGGCCATCGATGGTGTCGATGTCACCGGCGAACCCTACGGCCGCCGCCGGGAAATCCTCGATGCGGTCATGGTCGTTGATCAGTCGCCGGCCATGACCGTTCCCCGGCACTGGGTGGATGTGCCGCCGGCCGACATGCTCGAAGTGTGCGCGGCCAACGCGATGGAAGGCATCGTCGCCAAGCACCTGGACTCACCGTACCGACCCGGCCGATCCCCACTGTGGGTGAAAACGATGGTGCGCGCTACCGCTGAGCTGGCGATCGTAGGACACATCGACACACGCTCGGCGGGCGGAAGTGTCGGCACGCTGCTGGTGGCCGGATACGACGACAGCGGCGATCTGCTGCTCGTCGGCCAAGTCGGCACCGGGATGAGCCAGCGTGAGCGGCGAAGGCTGTTTGAGCTACTCGATCCCATCGAGATTTCGCACCCGCCGGTGAGTAACCCGGCGGCGGTCGCTGGCGTGCGATGGGTGGCTCCGCGATACGTCGGCGAGATCGCCTATCGCGAGTACACGCCGGGCCGCTGGCTGCGTCACCCGTCGTGGAAGGGACTCCGCGATGTCGCGAGTTCCAGCGCGCGGGTGCCGACTGCGGCCTGAGCCACCGTGCTTTCGCACTGCCAGCCGGGGCATGCACGGTCACCAGTAAGGCGGTAACCGCTCTAGGTAGGAATGGTCTTGGCGCATAGTCCTTCTGGCGTTTTCTGCGGCCATACTGTGGTCCCAATTCTTGATGCGGGCTTCGAGCCATGACCGCCAATCGGAGTTCACGCCGCCAGCGCATAGGGCCGCCATGTATGAGGCGGTGAGCATGTCGCGCTGCACCATAAATGTCGACAACGATTGTCGGGCAGTCTGATCATTCATGGCGTCGCTGCGCGTGATAAGCGCAATAGCGTCGATAACGGACGGCGAGGTGGCGACTCGTGCGGCTACCGGCATGGACGCGCCGAGTTTCGCAGAGGTGGCATGTTGGGCTAGCGACATCGTACGGTGCTCAATAAGTGCTGCGCGGGCGTCGTCAAACCAACTGTCCAGTGCTGCTCGCCATCCCGGAGAGTGTCCGGGTTCCCAGGCCGCTGAAGGCATCTCGTTGATTGCCGTCACGACTGCCGCGTGGACGCCGTACGGGTCGGCACCGGTCACCAGACCAGCGAGAACGCTGCTGTGTGCGGTGTTCTGGCGCCACCGGTGATCGAGCTCCCCGTCGCGAGCTTTTTGCAACGCTTGCCGCAGGACCTCGCCGTAATACAAGCGGAAGTTTATCTGGCCGAGTTCCGCACTCGGGTTCGGGAACGGATAGGTCATCGCGGGAAGCACCTCCGTGAAAACATCGACTTAACAACATATTTCGTCACTATGGCGGCAACGGATCGCCGTTGGGTCTAGAGGTCGCTAAGGGGAAGGGAGTAGTAATCGTCATAGTGGCGGTCCAGGTAACGGAATGCCGCAGCGATTTCGCCACTGTCGAGGCTCACCCGCAGGGCAGTGCTCACGCCACCCCATATTGCGCCGAGCCCCACTGGGTGACCTACGGCGCTTTGAAGAACCTTGTGGAAATGCGCGAGTGCGCGCATGCACAGTTTGGGATCGGTGCGCCACGCCCAGGCCAACAGGCGGCCCATTGGGTCTCCGGCGTGAGCGAGTTTGCCTTCGTACCACTCTGATTCGGCGATTGCAGCAGCTTCCTGTTCGGCCAGCGCAGAGATCATGGCGATTCTCAGGAGTGGATCATCAAGCACTGGCGCGTCTGGCGGAAAGATGTGCGCGACTACGGCAGAACCCTTCACGACGTGAGTCGTTAAGCCGTCGCCGGCATCTGCAATCAGAGAGTTGAACCCGTTCCGCGCCTCGCTCACCGAGCGCATGCGGCTAGGGCTGATGTTGACCATGCCGCAACGATGTCAGGATGCGCCGTAAATCACGCCTAAATACACGCCGCTTAGGGCGCGCCGCTGAGTTCTGCGCGGCCCTCCACCGCGGCGTGCCATATGTGCGCTCTCGAACCGAACGCACGATCGGTCATTGGACCACCGCCGCCGGAGAGCTCGCCGGTGCGCGTCTCCGAGGAGCTCAGCGAGGTAGCACTCGCGGTGCCCGTGAGGGACGGAGCGGCGCAGCCAAGGCTCGGCGTCGTCGAGCGCTTCCGCGGACGGGTCTAGGTGTCTAGGCGTACCAAGACTTCATGGTCGGGTGGGCGGTGATCGCAAGTAAGTGAGGTGATGTCGGCCGTCTGTAATCATCTGATTGCAGACCCGAAGCGGGCTTGCCAGCCAGGCGCGCGATAGGCCCACAGCGAGGCAATGAGGACGGGCCCAATCGTCCCATTGCGAATCGACGGCGATCGGTCGATCGAGCAGCGGCGCTGACCGTGAGAGAGCGGTCGCCGCCCGACGTCATCGAGCAGGCCCGCGGCCCACGGCATCTGACAGAGCGCGTGCAGAACGATCCGTCGATACTCGGGATCGCCCGTCAGATAGGCGTGTTTGTGGGCCGCAGCGCTGTAATGGCGGTCGCTGCCGAGGTGGGCGCGTAGCCGGCGCTCCAGTTGCTTGTAGGGGTGGCTCGGGCCCGCGTTCTTGCCCAGGCCGGGCGGCCAGGGCAGCGAGCCCAGTCGGCGGATCACAAATCGGTGGGCCATCGTCTTCTTCGACCTTTACCGGACTTCTCGGTACTCGACTGGATCGTCGATGTTCACCTGCTGGCTGCGCACCTCACCATTCCCAGGTCGTGAGCGCCTGGGCCACCTTCCTTGGCCAGCGAATAGGAGACTCGTCGAGGGGATAGTCCTTGGAGTACACAGGGTCGTCACCTGGATCAAACAAGTGCTTGAAGCCCTCACGGTCAAGCAGTAGGTACATGGGTCGGACTTCGCCGTCGTCGCATCGGAGTGCGAGATAAGCGCGCCCCTTGGCCACACTCGCGTCGATTGCGATGGCGTTGGGGTATTCACGCTGGAGTGCTGCGGTGATCGATAGGCGCGGCCGAGCGCGGGTTTCAGTTCCAGGAATCGCATCCCATCCCATTGTGACCCCTTCTTACGATCAACTCGACGCCAGCCAGCCGGCCGGTGTCGGCGTCGTCTGAAAACTGACCCCGTGTCGACGCCCGAATTTTGACCCCCTTCGTCTGAGTCTCGGCTTGTGAGCCGAGAGGAGAAGGGAGTTGTTGTCAGTGGAGGACTGGGCTGAGATCCGCAGATTGCATCGAGCGGAGGCGTTACCGATCAAGCTGATCGCCAGGACGTTGAAGATCTCGCGGAATACGGTGCGCACGGCGTTGGCCAGTGAGGGGCCGCCGAAGTACGAGCGCAAGCCGATGGGGTCGGCGGTGGATGAGTTCGATGCCGCGATCCGTGTTCAACTCACCGTGGTGCCGACGATGCCGGCCTCGGTGATCGCTGAGCGGGTCGGGTGGACGCGCGGGATGACGGTGTTCAACGAACGGGTGCGCGAGTTGCGTCCGGCGTATCTGCCGCCGGACCCGACGGGGCGCACGATCTATGACGCTGGTGACATCGCGCAGTGCGACTTGTGGTTTCCTCCGACCACGATCCCGGTCGGGTACGGGCAGAGACGTTCACCGACGCAGTTGCCGGTGCTGACGATGGTGCTGGGTTATTCGCGGTGGCTTGCCGCGATCCTGTTGCCGTCGCGGCGTGCCGAGGATCTGTTCACCGGGTGGTGGCAGCTGATCAGCGCCCTGGGCGCGGTGCCACGGACCCTGGTCTGGGACGGCGAGGGCGCGATCGGGCGGTGGCGGTCCGGTCGCACCGAGTTGACCGGGGACTGTCAGGGGTTCCGCGGGGTGCTGGGCACCAAGGTGGTGGTGCTCAAACCGCGCGAACCGGAACACAAGGGGATCATCGAACGGGCCCATGACTACTTGGAGCGGTCGTTTCTGCCCGGCCGCACCTTCACCGGTCCGGGGGACTTCAACCACCAGCTGGGCGCGTGGCTGCACGTGGTCAACGGGCGGCGGCGCCGGGTGCTGGGGTGTGCACCCACGGATCGGATCGGCGCGGACCGCCAGGCGATGTTGACCCTGCCGCCGGTGGCGCCGCAGGTGGGCTGGCGTAACTCCACGCGGTTGGCGCGTGATCATTACGTGCGGTTGGACTCCAATGACTACTCCGTGCACCCCGCAGTGATCGGGCGCCGCATCGAGGTCACCGCGGATTTGGATTGGGTGCGGGTGTTCTGCGACGGCACGACCGTCGCCGATCACGAACGGGTCTGGGCGTGGCATCAGACCGTCACCGACCCAGAACATCGCGTGGCGGCGAACATGCTGCGCCATAACAGGATCAACGCTCTGCGCCCGGTTGGTGAGCCCACCGACCAGGTGATGGTCGAGCAGCGGCTGCTCAGTGACTACGACGCAGCGTTGGGAATCGATCTGGGCGACGGCGGGCTGGTGTCATGACCACCAAGACCACGACCAAGACCGCGGCCACCTCGTCGAGCCATCGCGATCTGTCCGCCGAGATCGGTTTCCTGACCCGCGCCCTGAAGGCCCCCACGATGCGCGAGGCGGTCACCCGGCTGGCCGAGCGGGCTCGCACCGAGTCCTGGACCCACGAGGAGTTCCTGGTGGCGTGCCTGCAGCGCGAGGTCTCCGCCAGGGAATCTCACGGCGGTGAGGGCCGTATCCGGGCGGCTCGATTCCCGTCACGAAAGTCATTGGAGGAGTTCGACTTCGATCATGCGCGTGGCCTCAAACGAGACCTCGTCGCCCACCTGGGGACCCTGGACTTCGTCATCGCCAAGGACAACGTCGTCTTCCTCGGCCCGCCGGGCACCGGCAAGACCCACCTCGCGATCGGGATTGCGATCCGGGCGTGCCAAGCCGGGCACCGGGTGCTGTTCGCCACCGCGTCGGAATGGGTGGCCCGGCTAGCCGAGGCCCACCACAGCGGCCGGCTGCAACCCGAACTCGTCCGGCTGGGCCGCTACCCGCTGATCGTGGTCGATGAAGTGGGCTACATCCCATTCGAGCCCGAGGCCGCCAACCTGTTCTTCCAGTTGGTGTCGTCCCGATACGAGCGAGCCTCGTTGATCGTCACCTCCAACAAACCGTTCGGCCGGTGGGGTGAAGTGTTCGGCGACGACGTCGTGGCCGCCGCCATGATCGACCGCCTCGTCCACCACGCCGAAGTGATCGCCCTGAAAGGAGACTCCTACCGCATCAAAGACCGAGATCTCGGGCGCGTCCGGATCGACCACCGAAGAATGAACACCAAGGGGGTCAATTTTCAACCGTCGTAAAGGGGTCAATTTTCGACCGTCGTTGACAGCCGGCTCGCAGAACCCCGAGGGTGCATGAAACTCGGGATGGTTGATCCTTCCCTGGCACCCAAATTGGGAACCGAGTCAGACCACGGGGACGCGAATGGTCTGTTCGCGACAGATGTCCAGCGAGGCCCGCGCGTCGTCGAGATATGTGTACGCGGTTGCTTGCCCAAAGAACTGCGGGTGCCCAGGAATGCTGATGCAGCCGACGCGCGGCCAGTCCGGGTCGACGCGGTCGGTCGAGACGAGCCGGCGTGCGGGTCGGCCTTCGGATGCCGGCGGCGCAAACGACGACATCGCCAGGAGCCCTGCGGTGGTGGGCAGCATCGTGTAGGCGACTTGCGACACCGCCCAGGCGCGGAGGTCGCCAGCTTCCACCGTGTCATCTACGGTGGCGTCGAGGACCAGCAGCGCCACGCTGATCGGCATGCCAGCGGTGAGGGTGTCGTTCTCATCGAGGTCGGGGGCAAGCCATTCCCCGTCGAAAAGCTCACTGAATGCCTCGGCCTGGTCGCCGTAGAGCGCCAACACCTGTGCCGCCGGCTCATAGCCAGGCGCAGGAGCAGGAAGTCCACGGAGCCCACAACGACGTCGGGAGCACCAGCGGCGGCGTCGAGTGCAGAGAGCGAGAGTTCCGCGCGCCAGTCAAGACAGCACGACACCGTTCCTGACCAGGAATCGCGGCTCTCGTAATGCATTCGGGGAGCACCGAATTCGAGAAATCCGCGGGCGTCGATGGAGGGCGGGAAGTGATCTGCCCGGGCACGAAGAAAACTACTCATATCCATTGCGGAGTTCATGAATCCTCAGCGGGGTCAAGCTGCGGTCGTGACGGATTAAGAGCACCTCGCGCAGGGATCTCCCAGAGGTTTGGAGAGGCGTAAAACCGGTCGATCTCATCTCGGATCTCAGCCGGTAGTTCCGAAAGGTCGGAGGATGCCGTGTGGGATGACCAATCACGTTGCTGTTCAAGCCAGGCCGCGAAGGTGCGCACCCTTTCGGGGTCGACCGCCAGCGACGGCCGATCGATCAGGTCGCTGGGCGGTAGCGCCTGCTCGACGACGACAATCCGGCGCGCCGCGGGCTTTCCGAACTCGTCGATCCACATGTGACACAACAGCCACCAGCGTGGCGCGTAATGCCATTCGCCCCGAGCGTCGGGTTCGACGCCGGGACACCACCCGAAGTGTTCGGTCAACCGCTCGACCGGCCAGTAGATCGGCTCATGCGAGCCCCAGAATGTGAGTTCCACCAGGACCATTGGCGGTGGGACAGTCATGGCGACCCCTTCTATATTCGTCACGGTGACAAAACGTCGTCATTGAGGAAGTCGTTGAGCCACCGACGTATTGAGGCCAGACAGCTGCTGTCGATCGTCCCGGCCACGCTGGCGATCCGTTGCCGGCTGATGGTGCGTGGTTGTTCGGTCATCGCGTAGGTAGGGCGGGGCAGCGCCAGGGTGGGGCCAGTGAGCTGGACGTGCTGCGGCCAGCCGCGGTCAGTGGTTGTGGCGGGAACTACGATGGCCAACTCGGTGACGGCGTCCAAGTAGCCCGACGAGGCGACGATGACCGCGGGCCGGCGCCCCGCTTGTTCGCGGCCCACGGTGGGGTTCAGGTCGACCCACACCACCGAGCCGGGCAGCACGGGAACATTCACTGATTCGCCTCGGTGTCGACGTCGACCGCGGCCCAGTCGGCGGTTTCCGCACGCCAGCTGGCCAGCGCCGGTTCGTCGGCGCTGCGGATGGCCTCGGCCACAGCCGCGATGCGCTTGTGTCGATCGTGCTCGTCCATGAGCTGCTCCAGAAATTTCTGCACCGTGGCGTCTTCTTGTCCTGCGGCGGCACTGATGCGCTCGCGCAACGGCTTGGACACCTTGATCGTCGTGAGTTCCGCCATACGGCTAGTCTATCAGAGGTATCCTTGTTATGGATACTTTTGGTATACCGATAAGCTCCGTTATGGTCAAGTAGGGCGCGGGCATCCGGGCGCTGCCGCCTGCGCTCGCCCGATGCGTCCGTCGTTGTAGCGACCGCGCGTTCGGGGCCGTTAGCAAATGATTGTCGATCGCGATGCGACACTGACCGAGAGCGGCCGCGTGAAGGACCGAAAAGTCTTCAAATCCGAGCCTGACGGCATTCCTCCCGCGGGGCAATTACGTCACTGTGACGGTTCCCGAGTCTCTAAACCTGCTGTGCACCAACACTTCCGCTCCACTCTCATGGATAATCTCTATTATCCATGAATGATCCCGCCGTTTTCATCTGATGAATCAACCGGTTGCCGCCGCCCGCCGGTGCGACCGTCGCTTCTATTGACCGAATGCTGCTGTTGGCCAGTGGTATTCGGGTTGACGGCAGGGTGCGAGAGCGGGTGGGTCGTAGCGCGGCCGCTTGATGCCGCAATCAGCGAGATGCGTAGACAGGGTCGTTGATCGCCGACCCATCGAGCAGGTTCATCCGGTCGAGCAACGAGCGACCTCGCGTTCGGTTACGAACTGAGCTGCGAGCGCGCCTTCTCGTATGCCGTCCTCTCGGAGACATTGTTGGGATCGGGATCGAGGACGGCCCCGAGGCCCGTATTCCTGGGGGCGTATTTCGGTTAGGCCATTCCGTATGGAGCCATCGCCAGGCAGATTGCGACAACAAGCGGCGTCGCGACGGATACCAAGCGCCGGCGAGGTTGCGCGTCCGAACTTCCTCGCTGCGGAAATGCGTTCCGGCCCCGCCGAGTGCTGGCCCCAGGGAGCGATCGGATGCCACCTCAGCGCCATCGCTGCGGCGAACGGGCTGGTGATGATGTAGGAGCGCATGCCCAACTCGCTGTTCAACTGGGGCGCGCTATGTCACCTAACGGTCGTGGGCAAGCACGACGGCACCGATCGCACGACGAATACGGCCGAGTCGAATACGGCGGTTTACCGGTAGATAACATCCTATTGCGCTGCCCCCCAATTGTTTTCACCCGACGGTGTCTGTCTGGTCTCGATCCATCTGGCGGTTTTCACAATAGATTTGGCGGAATCCGATGTGTCGCGTGTCGCCCTACTTCGTTTCATTCGGGTGACTGGTGTGCACCTGCTCCAAGTACACCGTACGGCCGTCGACGAAGAACCAGATGCGGGCGGTGCCCTTGATCGTCGGTTTGTGCTGCCAACGCTCATGGACCTTGTCCCCGCGAGTGATCGTGCCGAGCTCGCCGCGCAACGGGTAGTTCGACGGGGTCTTAGCCAGGGGCGTCCGGGTCAAAAAGTCCCAGGCCTCGGCCAAGGGATTCCGGATCGTCGCGGCGAGGTCCTGCCACCCCTTGCGGGCGTTGGTGGTCGCGAAGCGGATCTCGTACTCCATCTTCTTCGGAGGACGAGGGACGAGCTCGCCGCGCTTGCCGGCCACCGCTACGGCCGCTCCACAAGCTCATCATCGTCAGAGTCCAACCAATCCAGGTCGGCACGGCCGAGACCAGCGGCGATGGCGGTCGCAGTCTCCCGCCACGAGGTCAGCTCCGCGAGCGCCAAGTGCGGTTGGTCGGTGGAGAACGACGCCCGAGCGGCGTCAACGAGGGCTTGAGCGCAGGTGGCCCGGTCCTCCAGGGACAGCGCGAGCATCCACGGAAACGCCCGTGACATCCGCTCGGCGAGCGGACCGTCGTCGTCCACAGCTACGCCGATGAGCTGCGCGGCGAACTCGAGCAGGCGGGCGCGACCCTCCGCCTCGCGCTGCGACATGAGCACGAGCGCCTCGCCGTCACGGCGGGTCACCGTCACGGGGTGGTCCTCAGCCTCGGCGAACACCTCAGCGGAGTGCTTGCTCAGGTCCGAGGAGCGGCGCGTGGAGGCGCGAAGAGCTGTCGTAGTCATGCCGCCATGGTATTCGGAATGTGTTCGGAAGTCCAATGTGCAGCCCACGGCCTCCCTAATCTACCGACAGGTCCAAGGCCGTCGTTCCACTAGCAAACAATCAACTCCCCTGGCCGCCAACCTCACCAGGAGTCAATACGTGCCGCCGTACTGGCACTCAACTAGATAATCACCAACCGTTCCCAAAAACCTCTGACCACCAGCCCAATGCGGGAATACGGCGGAATCGAATACGGCGAGTTACCGGTAAATGTCGCCGTTTTCATCTAATGGGCGTCCCGCCGTAGTAGACGATGCCCCTGCGCAGCAATAGCTTCGAGAGCCGGTTATGGGCCGCCATCAGGTCCTGGCGGCAGTCCTCACACGACCGGTACAGGGGCCCCTCCCACAACTGTGGCTCTACCGGCCAGGACCACATTCCTGACGGCTGATCACCGAGCACCGATCCGAGATCGCTCGCCTCATACCTGTCGCCCACGACCGTGTGGGTTGACTCCTAGACGGCTTGTGCCTCGGATGGTGCGCCCCCGCGAGGAGTGGCTGAAGAGAGGTCTGCAAAGCCGAAAGTTGGTGTGCCCTCCTCGCTTCCATCCAAATCGAGGCGAGGAGACAACTCATTAGACGGCCCATCCGTAGTTTGGCCAGGTGCTTATGACTCCGACGGTGCAGGCTTGGCGATCAGTTCGGCGAGCTCGTTGACTGATCGCTGCACATCGACCAGCGTCCACAGCACTTGTTTGTTGCCGATAGGCGCTCGCGCCGCCGAACTATCTGCATCCATAGCTAGATAGGTAAACTAAGGCACTTCGATCGGGCGATGCGGTACAAATAGGACCGCTTTCCCGTAGTCACGCCGTCTCGACGGCTTGGGAGGACGGTGACGTGAGCGACTCCTCCCCCGACGAACCGTCTCCGACGGCATTGATTCCCGGTACGGATGCCCGGACGGCAGCGGTGCTGGCGTTCGGCTCTTCGGCTGCGGTCCTGGTCGTTGAGATCACTGCCCTGCGATTGCTGGCGCCGTACCTCGGGTTGACGCTGGAGACGAGCACGCTGGTGATCGGCATCGCTCTTTCTGCCATCGCTCTCGGGTCCTGGGCCGGCGGACGAATCGCCGATCGCGTCGCTCCCCGACGGCTCATCGGGCAGACGCTTGGGGCATCAGGGGTCATTGTGGCCTTTACTCCGGCCGCCGTGCGGGGGGCGGCCGAATGGGCGCCGTCCACATTGCTGCTGGTGGCATCGCTGACCATCCTGCTGCCTGGCGCACTGCTGTCATCGATCACGCCGATGGTGACTAAGTTGCGTCTGACCAACCTCACCCAGACCGGGACCGTTGTCGGGTCGCTGTCCGGAGTCGGCTCCCTCGGAGCGATCGCTGGCACGGTGCTGACCGGATTCGTCCTTGTCTCACGGCTACCAGTCAGCACCATCCTGGTCGGGCTCGGAGCAGCACTCGTGTTGAGCGGCATCGTGATTCAGTGGCGAATCCACAGGTGGAACCGCGTCGACGTCATCGGTCTCACGCTGGCGACGGTCATCGGCGGCCTCGCCGCGTATATCGCCCCGGGTGGCTGCGATGCGGAAACCCAGTACCACTGCGTACGAGTCGTCGCGGATCCGGACCGTGCGAGCGGCCGCACTCTCGTCCTGGACAGTGTTCGACATTCCTACGTCGACATTGAGGACCCAACCTGGCTGAAATTCGCTTACGTGAAGGCGTTCGCCGCGATCGTCGACAGCGCATTTCCCGGTCGGAGCGCTCTGGAGGCATACCACCTCGGCGGCGGTGGGCTGACCTTCCCGCGGTACCTCTCCGCGACCCGTCCCGGATCGAGGAACTTGGTGTCGGAAATCGACGCCGGCGTCGTTCGGGTCGACTCTGCGGAGCTCGGTCTCAGCTCAGAGAGCGGAATGCAGGTCCGCGTCGAAGACGGCCGACTCGGACTCCGCAGGCTCGAAACAGACAGCTGGGACCTCGTCGTCGGCGATGCCTTCGGAGGCGTGAGCGTGCCTTGGCACCTCACAACCTTGGAAGCCATGACCGACATCCATCGAGTCCTGAAACCCGATGGGCTTTATATCGCCAATCTCATCGACTATGCGGACATCGCGTTTGCGCGCGCCGAAGTCGCCACTCTTGCAAGCGTCTTTAACCACGTTGTTCTTCTCGGCGAACCCAACGACCTCGGCATCGATCTAACGAGCGAAGCCGACGGCGGCAACTTCGTCGTGTTGGCCTCCGACCGACCCGTCGGGCCTCAAGCCATTGAGAAGTCGCTAGACCTACAAGACTTACCGTGGGCGACCATCGCGGGTGCAGTCCTCACCGACTGGATCGGCGACGCCGAGACCCTCAACGACGACTACGCTCCCGTCGACCAGCTCCTCGAACCCAACCGCCCACCGAACAGCCGTCGAGGCTAGGCACCACTTTTGCGACGCTTGCAGTGCGTCCAACACTTCGGCGTCGGTCATCGCCGCAATTTCGACGTACAGATCTGCGACCGCTTCAATCCGGTGGGAATGTCGCCGCCCTTGATATCAGTCGGACAGATGTCGAATTTGGTTTTCTCGCAACCACTCTCAAATGACTTATCGGCGGAGGCCGCAGATCGCGCGGTCGGCACTTGCCGGCTTTATCAGTTGAACCCGAAAGGCATCGAGGACGTCAGGGCGGAGCTAGACGTGTTCTGGGCCAAGGCCTTAGACGCATACAAGTCGATCGCTGACGAGAGAGGGCATCACGGATGAGGTCAGAAGATGCAGAGTCTGTCCGGAAGAGCATCGTTGTCCGCACCGGTATTAGCGTACGTTTCGCTGTTCACCACCAAGTTCGATGCCATCAAGCCACGCGACCACAAACCTGCTGGCGGTCCCGATTGCCGAGACAGTCTTCGAGCCGCGAGTCGGCGGACACATCTACGACGTCGGGATTGACCGCAGCCTCTGCAAGTGGGCGCGTGTTCTGGCCTATGAGCCGCCATCGCGGGTCGTGTCCTCATGGGACATTGGCCCGACCTGGCAGCTGGAAACCGATCCGGCCAAGACTAGTGAGGTCGAGGTGCGCTTTATCGGCCGAGTCCGACGATCGGACTCGGGTGGAGTTGGAGCATCGCCATGTCGATCGCCACGGCCCCGCCTGGCGAGCCGTCGCCGACGGAGTCGGGCGCGCTTATTAGGCGAAGGATCGCACCGTTCGCTGGCGGTTTGGACCGTGGGTCCATTCGGCGTCTAGCACTACCAATGCAGCGGAACGGCTGTGACCACCTCAGCTAATTGAGGCCCGCCTCTTCTTTACACGCGTCAATCTCGTCGAGGCTGGCCAGGGGGAACACGTGTTTGGTCTCGGCTTCACGAAGGCAACTTTCGTACTTGGCCTCTTGCGACTGCTTCCGCATTTCGTGGATTCCCCAGATGATGGCTAGCAACACCAGGCCACAGACCAGGACTGTAGCGCCGAGGTCCCTCCTAGTCGGATGCCTCCACCTCGAATAGTACGAACGCATGCCGGAAGCCTAGCTGGCGATTCGTGCAGCAAAGGCGTTGTCAATCTTGGCGACTAGACTGCTTCCGCTTCGCCGCCATCACCATCGAGGATGGTGTCCATCTCTCGGCCGGCGATAGAGACGCAACCGCCGACGGCCTGATCATTCTGCGCAGTGCAGGGCTTGTCGTCGGAGAGTGGAAGACGAGCGCACGCGGGCTGACCGGTGATGAGCTCGACAAGCTCTGGAAGGCCGCCGACCAGGTGGGTGCGCGAGCGCACTTTCGCGGCGACGCCGGATCCAGCCCGCAGCTGCGGGCCTCTATGGCGCGAGCAGGCCGCGCCCAACGGTCGGCCGCACTTCGCACTGACTGCCGAGCAACTGTTCGACCTGCAGCCGATAGGAGCCAGTGGCAATCACGACTTGCCAGTGCCAATCACGACTTGTTCGAACCGCGAGACGACTACCCGACCCCCGTGGCCAGCAGGGATCACCTGGGCCAGAAGCGATCGACAAAGCGTTCAGCGACTACCTCGAAGGCTCGGCGACCGACTACAGACAGCTGCGCCGTGCGCCGTGGATGGCCCCCGACTTCATCGACCCGACGCAGCTGCCGACAAGCCCTGACGACGACACCCGCTCGCAATAGGTTTTCGTCCGGTCATGTACGCGGGGGATTCGATCGATCGTGGGTCCTTCGGCATTCGCGCGAGCCGCATCACGGACAACCGCTGTTATCCATGATTAGTCCCGCCGTCGTTTTCATCTGATGAATCAACCGGTTGCTGCCGCCCGCCGGTGCGACCGTCGCTTCTGTGCACCGAATGCTGCTGTTGGCCAGTGGTATTCGGGTTTACGGCAGGGTGCGAGAGCGGGTGGGTCGTAGGACCAGGTTGGCTAGGGAAATTTGCGCGTTCATCACGCGGCACGTGGAGTTCACCCGACTCATCGCGGTCCGAGGGCTCCGACCTGCATCGATGTGGCATCGATGCCATAGCCACCCTGGCACGGCAATCGAGCCGGTGGACAGCCACGACGTCGTTGGCCGTCCAGAGTCCAGCGTTCCGCCGGCGGTGAGCGAGGTGGCCGACGAGCTGACGGCGCCTGCACCGCAGTCGGCCCCGGCGCCACCTACAGTTCCGTCACAGGACGGTCACGGCTTGATCATGACCACGGCGGTTGACGTCTCAACGCAGTCCTGCGTGAGGCTTGATTCCCTTCGGCGCGGACAACGGAACAAGCCTTCAGCGGTTCACGCGGAATCAGCGGTCGAGGACTGCGCGGGTGCTTGACTCAGGGCTCAGGTCGAGGCGGCGCAACAGTTGCGCGTTGAGCGCCACGACGATCGTCGACATAGACATCAGAATCGCGCCGATTGACATCGGCAGCACAAACCCGATCGGTGCGAACACACCGGCAGCCAATGGCACTGCGATGAGGTTGTAGCCCGCCCCCCACCAGAGGTTCTGTTTCATCTTTCGATAGCTGGCACGCGACAATTCGATGACCGACAGCACCGAGCGCGGGTCCGAACTGGCCAGGATCACACCGGCAGAGGCGATGGCAACATCTGTGCCGGCGCCGATCGCGATGCCAACGTCAGCCTGCGCCAACGCGGGCGCATCGTTAACGCCATCGCCGACCATCGCGACCTTCTTGCCCTCCTGTTGCAGCGCAGCAACTTTCGACGCCTTGTCCTCCGGTCGCACGCCGGCGAACACCCGATCTATGCCGAGTTCGTGACCTACCGCCTGCGCGACCGCTTCGGCGTCACCGGTAATCATGACCACCTCCACACCGAGCTTGTGCAACGCATCGACGGCTTCCCGCGACTCGGGGCGGATCTGGTCGGCCAAGCGCAGCCCGCCGAGCACAACCCCGTCACGTACGACGTGCAGGATGATCGCACCCTCCTCGCGCCACACGGTGGCGGCGTTGACTTCCTGTCCGCCGATCTCGTCCAGCAGGCGAGGGCCGCCCACCCGGATCTCGTGCCCGTCAACAGTGGCGGTGACGCCCACCGCCGGAGAGGACGAGAAGCCGCTGGCGCGCGGCACGGTGAGTCCTCGCTCCTCGGCGGCTTTCACGATCGCCCGCGCCAGGGGGTGTTCACTGTCGGCCTCGGCGGCGGCGGCCAGGGCGAGCATGGTGCCCTCCTCCAGGTCACCGCTAGCCTCGATCGCGGTCACGGTGGGCTCGCCCTTGGTCAGGGTGCCGGTTTTGTCGAAGAGCACGGCGTTAACGGTGCGCATGCCTTCTAGGGCGAGGCGATCCTTGATCAGCACGCCGCCCCGCGCGGCTCGCTCGGTGGCGATCGACACCACCAGTGGTATCGCCAACCCCAACGCATGAGGGCAAGCGATGACGAGCACGGTGATCGCCCGGACAACGGAGGCGTCAGGGTCTCCGACAACCGACCACACCGCGGCAGTGATCGCGGCGCTCCCCAGGGCAAACCAGAACAGCCAGCCCGCCGCCCGGTCGGCGAGGCGCTGGGCTCGCGAGGACGAGTTCTGCGCTTCGGTCACCAGGCGCTGGATTCCCGCCAGGGCGGTGTCGTCCCCGGTGGCGGTGATTTCGACCCGCAACCCGGAATCGGTGGCCACGGTTCCGGCTGTCACCGCATCCCCGACGCCGCGGGCCACCGGCCGCGATTCACCGGTCACCATCGACTCGTCCATGTCCGCGCGCCCGTCGACGATTCTGCCGTCGGCGGGGACGCTGCCACCGGGTCGCACGACCACCAGGTCCCCGACCTGCAGGTCGGCGGGTGACACGGTGATGGTGCGGTCCCCGTCGACCTTCTCGGCTTCGTCGGGAAGCAGGGCGGCCAGGGAGTCCAGTGCGGAGGTGGTCTGAGCCAGGGAGCGCATCTCGACCCAGTGGCCGAGCAGCATGATCACGATCAGCAGCGCCAGTTCCCACCAGAACTCCAGTTCGTGATGGAGCACGCCCAGGCTGGCGCCCCAGGACGCGAAGAAGGCGACGGTGATGGCCAGCCCGATGAGCAGCATCATTCCCGGTTTGCGAGAACGGATTTCGCTGACGGCGCCGGTGAGGAAGGGGCGACCGCCCACGACGTACATGACCGTGCCCAGCAGTGGCGCGATCCAGCGGCCGCCGGGGACGTCGGGCACTGCGTAGCCGAGCAGCATCGCGAACATGGTCGAGAACGCGATGACCGGGATGGCGATGATCAGGTTGATCCAGAACAGCTTCCGGAACTGAGCAACATGATCGGCGCCGTGGCCGGCATGGCCCCCGTGGTCAGCATGGTCGTCGTGGTGGACGTTGGTTTCCTGAGCGGTGTGCTCGCCGTGGCCGCCATGGTCGGCGTGAACGCCGCTGTGCGATGTCGCTACGGCGTGCTCGTCGTGGTTAGCCATGTTGTCTCTCCTTGAGGAGTCTCACGTGTTCGCTTCGCACGGGGTGTGTAGCAGCAAGGCGGCGGTGTCGGTGCGCCGCGGTGTAGGTCATGACCGCACGAGTCGGGCGATGGCTTCGGATGCTTCGGTGAGTTTGGCGTCAGCGGCCGGTCCCCCGGCGGCCGCCGCGTCTCGAACGCAGTGTCGGATATGGTCGTCGAGCAGTGCCAGCGCGACGCTTTGCAGGGCTTTGGTGAGTGCGTCGGCTTGAGTGAGGATGTCGATGCAATAGCGTTCCTCCTCGATCATCCGGCTGATGCCGCGGGCTTGGCCCTCAATACGTTTCAAGCGTTTGAGGTACTTGTCCTTATCGGTGATGTAGCCGTGGTTGACCGAACCCGATGCTGGGCAGTGGTCAGCATCGTCGACGTGAGTCATGGCAGATCCCTCGGTCTGTGAGCGGGTTCGCCGCCGCGGTGCGCTCGGCGGCCGGCGTGTGGAATGTCAGTCACGGCGCGCTGGCGTACTTGTCGGGGTCGCGGTCGAACCGCGGTCCACATCCTTTGCAGCAGAACCAGTACCGTCGGCCTCGGTAGTCGCGAAACAGGCCTGCGGCTTCGGCGGCCGCCTTATTCACCGGCGTGCCGGGCATCACCGGGCATGTTGCCTGGTCCGTCGCGGGGTCGAGGAGGTTCGTGGTCGCAGGATTGATGACCGTCGTGTCGAGGTCTTGTGTTGAGCCGCTGCAGCAGCAGCTCGACGTCAGGTTCCTGTTGTTGGACATGGGTCTCCTTAATGCGGTAGGGGTTGGTGCAGTAGGGGTTCAGTGGTAGGGGCAGAGGATGGGGACGTGGATTTGAAGCCGCGCAGTCGGAGGCTGTTGCCTACGACGAAGATGCTGGAGAACGCCATCGCCGCTCCGGCGAGCATGGGGTTGAGCATGCCCAGTGCTGCGACCGGTATGGCGGCGACGTTGTAGGCGAACGCCCAGAACAGGTTCGTCTTTATCGTCGATAGTGTTCTGCGGGACAGCCGGATCGCGTCGACGGCGCTGCGCAGGTCGCCGCGTACCAAGGTGATGTCAGAGACTTCGATCGCGACGTCGGTTCCGGTACCCATAGCCAGGCCGAGGTCGGCTTGGGCGAGGGCGGGCGCATCATTGACGCCATCGCCGACCATCGCCACCGTCTTGCCCTCGGATTGCAGCCGGGCGATGACGTCGACTTTGTCTTTCGGCATCACCTCGGCGATCACGGTGTCGATGCCGATCTCGGCGGCGATCTGCCGGGCGACGGCTTCGTTATCCCCGGTGAGCAGCACAGGCGTCAGGCCAAGCTCACGCATCTGTGAGATCGCCTGCGCACTGGTCGGTTTCACAGTATCCGCGACGACGAGTACGCCGCGAGCCTGACCGTCCCAGCCGACCGCGACCACCGTCTTGCCCTGCGCTTCGGCCGCTTCTTTCGCCTGCACCAACTCCGGGCTCAGGTGCTGGGACCAGTCGGCGAGCAGTGACTCGCGCCCCACGACGACGGCGTGGCCGTCGACGACGCCCTGCACGCCCTTACCGTCGGCATTGGCGAAATCCTCAGGGGTGGGTAGCGTCCCGACTTCTTCGGTGGCGGCGATAGCGATGGCTTGGGCGATCGGGTGCTCTGAGGCGTTCTCCACTACCCCGGCCAGCCGGAGCAGGTCCATACGTTCTGTTCCCGGGGCGGTGATGACGTCGACCAGGGTCATCTGGCCGGTGGTGACGGTGCCGGTCTTGTCCAGCACCACAGTGTCGACCTTGCGGGTGGACTCCAGCACCTCCGGGCCCTTGATCAACACGCCCATTTGCGCGCCGCGACCGGTGCCCACCAATAGTGCCGTCGGTGTGGCCAAACCGAGCGCGCAGGGGCAGGCGATGACGAGGACCGCCACCGCGGCGGTAAAGGCGGCCGCGACCGGGAAGCCCGCGCCTAGCCATGCACCGAGTGTGATGACCGCGATCGCGAGGACGATCGGCACGAAGACACCGGAGATGCGGTCGGCCAGCCGCTGGACCTGGGCTTTGCCCGTTTGTGCGTTCTCTACTAGTTGGGCCATCTGCGCCAACTGGGTGTCGGAACCGATGCGGGTGGCGCGCACCACCAGCCGCCCGCCGGCGTTGACGGTTACACCGACCACGGTGTCACCTGGGCCGACCTCCACGGGGACCGATTCGCCGGTCAGCATCGAGGCATCGACCGCTGATGTCCCCGATACCACCACCCCGTCGGTGGCGATCTTCTCCCCCGGGCGCACGACGAACTCGTCACCCACCACCAGGTACTCGACGGCGATCTTCGATTCCGCGCCGTCGCGCAGCACGGACACTTCCTTGGCGCCCATCTCTAGAAGGGCACGCAGCGCCGCACCGGCCTGCCGTTTGGAGCGCTTCTCGAAATAACGCCCAGCAAGGATGAATGTCGTTACGCCAGCGGCGACTTCGAGGTAGATGTTGGCGGCGCCGTGAGATGGTGCCAGTGTCAACTCGAACGGATGCTTCATTCCTGGGGTGCCGGCCGTCCCGAAGAACAGCGCGTACAGCGACCACAGGAAGGCCGACAAAGTGCCCAGGGAGATGAGTGTGTCCATCGTCGCCGTGGCGTGGCGCAGATTGGCCCAGGCGGCGCGGTGAAACGGCCACGCCGCCCAGACGATCACCGGCGCAGCCAACACCAGCGAGGCCCACTGCCAATAGGTGAACTGCAGCGCGGGGATCATCGCCATCGCGATGACCGGCACCGACAACAGCACCGAACCGGTCAACCGGTGGCGCAGCGATATCATGTCGGGGTCGTCGGTCTCGCCTGTCGCCCCCGGCGGGGCGGGCTTTTCCGGTGTCGGTAGCGCGGCGCTGTATCCGGCGCTTTCCACCTCAACGATCAGTAGCGCGGGATCGTATCCGTCAGGCACCGTGACGGTTGCCTTCTCAGTCGCGTAATTGACCGTTGCCGCGACACCATCGATTTTGTTGAGCTTGCGCTCGATTCGGTTGGCGCAGGAGGCGCAAGTCATTCCTCCGATGCGTAGCTCAACGCTCGGGCCGGACACGGGTGTCGATGTCGTCATGTGTGCCAATGCCTTTCAGCTTCCTAGGTGGACGGAGGTCGTCAGTGCCCGCCGGCATGGCCGGGGCCGCGCGACGGTTCCGGCACTGGTTGATTGGCGTCGCCGCGTGCGGCGTCGATGACGAACGTGGCGGTGTGCACGGTGTCGGCGACCTTGAAGTCGAGGTAGAGCAGGTAGCGACCCGCGGTGGGTGCGGTCGCAGCGAACGACACCCCAGGCCCACCGGTGCGGTCCCCCACCGGCTCAGCACCCTCGGGGTGCACATGCAGATACGCCAGGTCACCTTCACGCAGAGCGACGAGGTGGCCATATGCCCCCAGGTAGGGCTGCAGTGTCGTCACCGGCTCGCCGTCACGGGTGATCTTCGCTGTGACCAGCTTCGAGACGCCTGCGGTGAGCGCACCGTCGAGTTCCACGGTGTAACCGGCAATCTCATCCACGGTGCGTGTGGTCAGCGGGGGTGACGTGGTCATCTCGCCGGCGACGTCGACCGTGCGGGTGAGCGTGAGTTTGGCGCTGCCGGCCTTGGTGGGCTGAAAATCTGCGAACACCCGGTAGGTGCCGGCGGCCTTCCACATCCAGGGCGTCGACCACATGCCGGTCGCCTGATCCAAGACCGGGTGTACGTGCGCGAAGTACTGACCATCAGAACGGACGACGATGAGATGCAGCTGCTTGTCGTGCACCGTCGCGTAGTCCAGCAGCGGCGTACCGCTGGGACCAGCAATGGTGAAGCTCAAACTGCCCCGATCGTTGGCGGCTCCGGGTGCCCGTACCGCGCCGAGCGTGTATCCGTCTTGGGCGAGCGACAACCCAGGCGGATCATCGGAGAGCGGGGATACTGGCAACGCCTGCTCGGTTGGCGCGCTGTGATCAGAAGCGGGCTCAGCGCCGAGGTTCTGTGTAGCGGTTGGCGCGGTCTCGGGGACGACCGCCGCGGCGGTGACGTACGCAGCCGTGAACGCCACCACCAGTCCGGCACCAAAAGCAGCCAACCGTCCCGCGGCGTTCATGCGACACGCACCGCCGAATAGCCGGCCTCATCGACCGCACGCAGGATTTGCGCGTCATCGACGGGACTGCTGGAGGTCACGAGCAGGGTGCCCGTCGTGGCGCTGACCTTGACGTCTTGAACACCGGCGACCTCGCTGACTTCTTCCCGCACTGACAGCTCGCAGTGCCCGCAGGTCATTCCTGTGACGGCGTACTTGAGCGTGCTCATAACCGAAATTCCCATCTGCATCGGTGGCAATACCCCTACCGGGTATGTGTACGCTAATATATACCCCCAGAGGGTATGCGGCAAGAATCGGTTCCGCTGCGCCCGCATACGTCCACGCCCGGCTGCAATGCCGGCGCAAGCGGCGTGCTGGTCTACTATCTACGTATGAATGCAGATAGCGGTGGCCCTCGGCGGCGGATACCGGACGATCAGACCGCCCTCGTGGTCGAGGTGTTTCGGATGCTGGCCGAGGCCACCCGCGTCCAAGTGCTCTGGGCATTGGTGGGCCGTGAGATGTCGGTCAACGAATTGGCCGAGCACATCGGCAAGCCGGCTCCCTCGGTCTCCCAACACCTGGCCAAGCTCAGGATGGCCCGGCTGGTCCGCACTCGCCGCGAGGGCACCACGATTTTCTATGCCCTGGAAAACGACCACATCGGGCAGTTGGTCACCGATGCCGTGTTCAACGCTGAGCACGCCGGCCCGGGAACGCCCGGGCACCACCGTGACACCGCAGAGTTGCGAGAGCTGCACCAAACCGCAGACACGCAAGCCGGCGTCGAGAAACGTACGGGATTCGGCGCATGACGCACGACTCGCACCAACACGGCCATAGCCATGGTCGTGGTCATTCGCACCATAACCACAACCACCACGATGCGTCAGGGCGGCGCGGAAAAGCCAAAGCCGCCCTGCGGGAGGTCTTTGCACCGCACAGTCACGATGCCTCCGACAGCATCGACGACGCACTCGAGTCCAGCGCGGCAGGAATCCGGGCGGTCAAGATCAGCCTCGTCGCACTGGGCCTCACCGCGATTGCGCAGATCGTCATCGTGGTCATCTCAGGCTCTGTGGCGTTGCTCGCTGACACCATTCACAACTTCTCCGACGCACTGACCGCCATCCCCCTATGGATTGCGTTCGTGCTCGGTCGCCGTGCCGCCACCCGCCGGTACACCTATGGATTCGGCCGCGTCGAAGACCTCGCCGGCCTCTTCGTCATCGCCATGATCGCGCTGTCTGCCACCATCGCCGGTTACGAGTCAGTTCGTCGGCTCTTCAACCCGGTCGCCATCGAGCACGTCGGCTGGGTCGCCGCCGCCGGGCTCGTCGGGTTCATCGGCAACGAACTGGTCGCTGTCTACCGCATCCGTGTCGGCCGCCGTATCGGCTCGGCCGCCCTGGTCGCTGACGGCCTCCACGCCCGCACGGACGGATTCACCTCCCTGGCAGTACTTTTCGGCGCCGGCGGGGTCGCACTGGGCTACCCGCTGGCCGATCCTGTAATCGGAATACTCATCACCATCGCCATCCTCGCAGTGCTGCGCACCGCCGTGCGCGACGTGTTCCGGCGGCTCCTCGACGGTGTCGACCCCACCATTGTTGACGCCGCGGAAGCTGCGCTGGCCACCGAACCGGGAGTCCTGGCAGTACGCAGCGTGAAGATGAGATGGATCGGACACCGCCTCCATGCCGACGCCGAGCTCGACATCGACCCCAGCGTCAGTCTCACTCAAGCCCACGGTATTGCCCACCGCGCCGAATACACCCTGACTCACGCCGTGCCGAAGGTCGGCACAAGCCTGATCCATGCGTATCCAGCGCAGACGCACCAGCGAGAAGTGCAGCGCCTGGGCGCACCTGACTCTGCCGTGTCATGACGGTGATGCCACGCTCGCGCCAATAATTGGCGTGCACCGCCGCATGGCTGGTGGCGCCCCACGTCGCAAATGGTGTTATGAGGGCGGGGTTTTGGCAGCGTTGCGTGAGCTGGCGTCACCTCGGCGGAGTTGCTGAAGCTATCGGGTGGTTGCCGCGTTCGTAAAGACGTCGCCGGCGTGTGTGTCGATGTGGTCCGCGTGAAACAGCGCCTGGCTGAGCAGGCGATGAACGTGCTGGTCGGCCGCGGAGTAGTACACGAAGGTTCCTTCGCGACGACCTTTGACCAGACCGGCAAGCCGCAGCTTAGCCAGATGTTGGCTGACAACTGTGGGGGCCACATCGGCCAACTCGGCGAGGCAGGCCACCGAGGACTCGCCTTGCAGAAGCGCCCAGAGCACTTTGATTCTGGTCGGATCGCTGAGCATGCGGAACGATTCCGCGGCCAGGTGGACTTGTTCCTCGTTGGGCATCTGAAAGTCCGGCAGCGAGGTGTGCATAGCGGCAAGCATATCTCCGGATCCGTGTGGTCAGCTGTACAACTGTATGCCTGTATTAGTAGTTGCGAACTTGCGTGTACACGCAGGTATGGTTGCGGGATGAGTACTGGCGTGCGGGCTGCCGATCCTGAAGGACTAACTGCTTCCTTTGACGAGGCAGACAGGTGGCAGAAACCGCGGTCGAGCGCTTGGTCGCTGCCCGAGGTGCGGTGGGCGCTGACTGCAGCCGGATTGTTTGTGGTGGGCGGGATCGCGCAGCTGGCGGGGGCGCCGCCGTGGCTGTACTGGGCGCTGTATCTGGCGTGCTACGCCACTGGCGGCTGGGAACCGGGGTGGGCTGGGCTGAAAGCTCTGCGGGACAAGACACTTGATGTCGATCTGCTGATGGTGGTCGCGGCGGTCGGTGCGGCCGCGATCGGGCAGGTGTTCGACGGCGCTCTGCTCATCGTCATCTTCGCGACCTCAGGCGCGCTGGAGGCTCTGGCTACCAAACGCACCGAGGACTCTGTGCGGGGGCTGCTCGACCTGGCGCCGGAGACCGCCACCCGCATCACTGGAACCGGTGAAGAGGTGGTCGACACCGCGGTACTCGACGTGGGGGACGTGTTGATTATCCGGCCCGGGGAACGCATCGGCGGCGATGGAACGGTCCTCGACGGTGCCAGTGAGGTCGACCAGGCCACCATCACCGGCGAGCCCCTGCCGGCAGATAAGAGGCCCAGTGACGAGGTGTTCGCCGGTACCGTCAACGGCACCGGCACCCTGCGGGTGCGGGTGACGCGCCCGGCAGCGGACACGGTTATCGCGCGCATCGTCGCGATGGTCACCGAGGCCAGTGCCAGCAAGGCAAAGACGCAGTTGTTCATCGAGAGGATCGAGCAGCGCTACTCGGTCGGCATGGTGATCGCCACAGTCGCTTTGTTCGTGATTCCGCTGCTGTCGGGCGCCGATCTGCAGTCCACATTGCTGCGGGCGATGACATTCATGATCGTCGCCTCCCCGTGCGCGCTGGTGCTGTCCACCATGCCGCCGTTGCTGTCGGCGATCGCCAACGCCGGCCGCCACGGCGTGCTGGTGAAATCCGCTGTCGTGCTTGAAAAGCTCAGCACCATCACCTATGTGGCATTCGATAAGACGGGCACGCTCACCGAAGGCTCACCGCAGCTGACACAGATCCGCCGAGCATCCGGCGTCGCCATTGACGAGTCCGAACTGCTCGCGCTGGCGGCCGCGGTCGAGCGTCCATCCGAACACCCGCTGGCCCGCGCCATCGTTTCCGCTGCGCGTCAAGCCGGCCTGACGCTGGATTCTGTTGAGAATTTTGCCTCCACCCCCGGGCACGGCGTCCGCGCCCATGTGGGCGACACCCTCGTCGAGGTCGGCAAACCCACCCTGCTGCCCGCGGATCACGCCGTGGCACTTGACTTGGTGGGTGAACTTGAACAGACCGGTCACACCGCGGTCGTCATCCGCGTCAACGGAATCGTGACTGGTGTACTCGGCCTCACCGACCGGGTACGCGAGGGTGCGGCGGACACGGTGGCCGGCTTGATTTCGTTGACTGGGGCGCGCCCGGTTCTGCTCACCGGCGACAACCCGCGGGCCGCTGCCGCACTCGCCGCTCACGTGGGTATCACCGATGTCCGCGCCGGGCTGCTCCCGCAGGACAAAGTTGACGCCGTGCGTGAACTCGAAGCCAACGGAGCCAAGGTGATGCTGGTCGGCGATGGCATCAATGACGCCCCCGCAATGGCTGCCGCTACTATCGGGGCAGCGATGGGCCGTGCGGGCTCAGACCTCGCGTTGGACACTGCCGATGCCATCATCACCCGCGACGACCTGTCCACCATCCCAGCAGTCATCGCGCTGGCGCGCCGGGCCCGTCGCCTGGTGATCGCCAACCTGACCATCGCGGCGACGTTCATCGTCGTTCTGGTGGCCTGGGATCTGTTCGGCCATCTGCCGCTTCCGCTGGGAGTTGCCGGCCACGAAGGTTCCACCATCCTCGTCGGACTCAACGGCCTCCGACTACTACGTGAGGCCGCCTGGCCAACCATGAAAGGGCCAGTTCGCCGCGCCGATACGCGGTCACCGCGATTCGTGTCACAAACGTTGTGACACAAGGCACGCAGCCAGCCGCAACTCCGAGCCAAGGCTTGAGACCTTCGCCGCGCACGATCCCGTTTCCTGGGGCTGACGAATCGAATCCGCGTGGCGATGATCGCCGTACCACGGCCTTGACGTAGCTACGGCCGCTTCTGCATTCGACTCGATACGTCTTCAGGTCCCACCGCCCGTGATCCGGAGATGATGACGGAGCCATCTCGGTGCGGTTGAGATGTGGTGTCGCCTCCTCAACATTTGGGCGGGCGATGCCATCATTCGACGAGTGACACGGAAGATCGCGACGAAGACCGACGGCAGGCTGGCTGCTCGCCTCGCGACGGTTTCTTCTCTGGGCGCAGCGGTGATTCACTTCGCTGTCCTGCCGGCGCACTGGCAAGAGTGGACGCCGGCTGGACTTTTCTTCGCCTCAATCGCTCTGTTTCAGCTGGCTTGGGCGCTCCTGGTGTTGGTTCGGCCGACTAGGGTCGTGCTGGCCGCCGGGATCGTGGCCAATGGCGGTGCCGCTGCGCTGTGGGCGTTGTCTCGGACAGCGGGGGCGCCCTTCGGCCCGAACGCCGGTGAACCCGAAGTGATAGAGGCCGCGGGTCTCTGCGTACTCCTGCTCGAGTGCTACGTCGTCATGGGAGCAGGTTGGGTGTGGTATCGAGGCCCCCGAGCAGAGCCGATATCGGTTTTCGGCAACGCGATTGTGCTGGGCGGCGGCAGTGCCGTGATCACTGCCGCGGCGACGCTGGGTGTGGCTTCCGGGTTCCTGAACGACCACCACGCCTCGGCCGGCGCAGAACACGATTCTCGCCCCTCGATGAGCAGTCACGAAGACGGCCATCACGACAACCAACCAAAAAAAAACGCTCCCCTCAACGCCGAGGTGACTCCGCCGCACATTGCACCGGCGCTTGTCGATCCGCCGCCCCCCACCGATCCGTCACACAGCACTGCCGGTGGTCATCACTAAGCAAGCAGCGCCGTATGACCGGTCGTGGCTGTCGGTCGATCTGGGTGGTCAGATTGAGAGCGCTCTTCCCAGTTATGCCGCACGCCCACACTGCGGATCGTCCGGCCTCGGAGGCGACTCGCCGCGCTAAGCTGATTGGGCGGCTGCCGTGTAACCCAGAGCAGCATGACTGAAACCGAAAGCTCTGCAGATCGCAGCAGCCTTGGTTCGAGAGCAGCTACTTCCGAACAATATACGTATCTACCACGTAGATACGTATATTCGTCGGCGAGGCCACGATAGCAACATGGTCGATTTCATTCGCTGTGGCCGAAGCGTGACTGATCCTTGACCGAATTGCGAAGGCGCACCTACACATCGAATCGACCCCGCCGCTCTACGATCGAATTGACACCATTGTAATTTCGAAGGAACGTAGGCTATGCGTGGGGTTGTTCTGTGTGCTCTTGCAGCGATCGCGATGAATGCGATTGTGGCTTCGGGTCCGCCCGGAAACAGTGTCCTGGCGGCGAGCCCGTCGTACTTACCTTCCGCGACGGCGAAACCCTTTTACCACCCGCCTATTGCTTCGGTACGACCGGCGAAGGGCGATGTCGTCGGAGTAGCACAGCCCGTCGTGGTGACGTTCAGCGCGCCGGTCGCCGACAAGCGTAAGGCGGAGCGCGCCATCGACATTGAATCGTCGCCTGTGATGACCGGCAAGTTCGAATGGGTCGACGACAACGTCGTGCAATGGGTTCCCGACCAGTTCTGGCCTGCCCACAGCGCGATCGCCCTTTCGGTACGCAACATCCCGCTAACCAACTTCCAGACAGGTGCCGCAGTTATTGGCGTTGCCAATGTCGCAGACAAGACGTTTACAGTGACCATCGATGGCGTACCGCCGTCAGAACTGCCTTCGCCACACCACCGGGCCAACTGGGGAAAGCCCGGCGTGTTCCCGGCTTCGATGGGTAGGCCCGCATATCCGACGCCTGTGGGTACCTACACCGTCTTGGCGAGGGAGCGCGACATAGTCATGGATTCGAGCAGCGTCGGCATCCCTATCGACTCGCCGGACGGCTACCTGCTTGACGTGGAGTACGCCATTCGTTTCACTGCTCGCGGCCTGTTCGTGCATTCAGCGCCGTGGGCTGTAAATTCACTCGGGTACGAGAATGTGAGCCATGGCTGTATCGGCTTGAGCACTGAGGACGCGGAGTGGTATTTCAATACGGTGAACGTCGGCGATCCAATAATTGTGCAGGAGAACAGCATTGAAGTACCCCGGGTCGTGACGGGTTAGCGAGGCTCCACGCTCAGATGGTGTGCCCCCCGGACACGCCTCATGCGTAGTTGCCGTGCAGACGCTAACCAACCGTGCATTCATCGTCCGCAGGCCCTACGTGTGTCGGCATGCGGGGCCATGCCACTGTCTCGCCATCGCATTCGCGCCGTCGGGCCGAGGCAGCGATCATTGCGATCACAACCGCGGACACGGCCACAGCGGCATCCGCGTCGTGCTACAGGCCCACGGCGATGGCGCCGATCAACTGCATTCACTTCAATGCCGGAAACACACCTTCAACGTGCAGGTCCACCCGGGGCAGGTGTTCATGTTGACCCATGATCGCCTTGGCTGTGGCCGCATCGACGTGCACGACTTATGTTGCACAGCTACTGGTTTGCAAGTCCGGCTATGATCTGGGCAGAGGACGCGGCGATCCTAGCACACGGTGTCGGCGGACCCTCCGATCTCCCGGTGCCGATGTCTTTGGTGTTGATCGGCGCGACATCGGCACTGACGTTCACTTTCGTGATCTTGGCCTTTGGGTGGAGAAAGCCCCGTTTCGATCCCGCAAAGTCCGGCCGTGCGCTACCGGCGTGGGTGACGCACACCGTGGACTCACAGGCGATTCGCTGGATCGCCGCGATCGGCGCGTTGCTGTTCACAGCCTGGGTCGCAGTCGCGACGGTAGTTGGACCGCAGGATGCGTTGAACCCTCTTCGGGGAGTCTTCTATGTCCTGCTGTGGGTGGGGCTGGTGGCAGTTTCACTCGCCATCGGGCCGGTGTGGCGGGTCGTCTCGCCGACGGGAACCGTCTATCGCCTAATCGATAGCTGTCAAAGGAAATTCGGGAACGGGTCGGCTCGCAAGCTGCACTATCCTACGAAGTGGGGGTACTGGCCCGCAGCGCTTGGTTTGTTCGCGTTCGTTTGGCTCGAGTTGGCGAGCCCAAATTACGGGACGCTGACCGCTATCAAGATCTGGCTCGTGGTCTACGTCGCGGTGATGATGGGTGGCGCACTGCTATACGGGCAGCGGTGGTTCGCCCGCGCGGACCCCTTCGAGGTGTACAGCGTGGTGGTTTCGCGGCTGTCGCCATTGCGGCGTAACACCGGCACCCGTCTGATCGCTGTCGGCAATCCGCTTGACCACCTGCCGTCGATGCCCGTGCGGCCGGGACTGCTGGCCGTGCTTGCCGTGCTCCTGGGATCCACCGCGTTCGACAGCTTCTCCGCGATGCCGCCGGTCGAAAACTTCGTCTACGACCACGAGGCCTCCTTCCCGCTCGTCTCTGCAGTCGTCGGCGGCACGCTGCTACGCACGGCCGGCCTACTGTCGTTCATTGTTAGTGTCGCAGTGACGTTCTGGGTAGCAGCCCGGGCCGCTGGCGGGATAGACCGGCAACAGCGCCGCCAACTTCCCGGGCAAATGGCGCATACTCTGATTCCCATCGTCGTGGGCTACGTGTTTGCCCACTACCTGTCGTACCTCATTGAGCGCGGCCAGGAAACGGTACTCCTTCTGGCCGACCCACTGGACAACGGATGGCAACTGTTCGGGTTGGATGCCTGGGATGCGAACTATTGGCTATCGCTTCATCCCGCGGCGTTGTCAACAATCAAAGTTTTTTGCGTTGTTGCGGGTCACATCGCCGGAGTTGTTGCCGCGCACGACAAAGCCTTGCAAGTGTTGCCAGCGGGACACCAACTGACCGGGCAGCTGATGTTGTTGCTGACCATGGTTGGGTATTCGTTCCTCGGCCTCTACCTACTCTTTGGCGCCTAGCGTTCTGCGACGGCGCGCACCGGCACTTCTTCGTAAGTCCACCTAGCGACCCGCCATGGGGACCGCGCCAGAGACGTCGGGAAGAGTCGGAAGCGTGGTCAACAATTTGGGCACCACGGTCGTCATGCCCGGCCCTGCGGGAACGAGCCCATACTTGCGTACCTCGGTGCCGCCGGTCACCCCGCCACTAAGGAGTAGATCCGCGCCGTAGGGGGTGCTGCTGGTCGCGACTGTCACTCCGTCCGCGCCGTCGTTGAACGGCGCGAACGATGAGATCTGGGCATACTCAAGAGGTCCCTCGTGGTCATTCGGGTTCCTGAGATACGAGGCGGGCTGGCCGTCCAAACGCGAACCAGTGGACCAGACCCGCACGGTGCCATCCCCGGCCAGTTGACCGGTAATGATGCTCTTGGCGCCACCCTCAGCCCCGACTACCCATCCGGTAGTCAATGACACTCCGCCCGTGTAGTTCTCGTCGTAGGCCATGAACTGTGAGGTTATTCTCGGCTCGTTCGGCTTGCCTGAATGCTCTGTGGCGGTGCCATTGGCCTGCGATCTCGCTGTCGGTTTAAACAGGTCGAAACGGAAGGTCTTGACTTGCGGAGCATCTCCCGGCCCGGGAGCCGCGACGATGCTTTCCCGGCCGGACCCTAGCTCCACCATTCCCGTAGCGACAGAGACACCGGATTTCGAGCCGGGATACGGTGTGAAGGCGGAGAACACGTCGGGCGCCTGGTCCCTCTCCGCGGGGAGATCGGATGAGAATACTTTCACCTGCGATTCGATGCCTGGACCCGTTCCCACGATGATGTTGTCGGCCAACGCGTTTCCGTCGATGTCTGCGCCAGCCACGTTGACTCCGCCTCGCAAGCCGGCGTCGAAGGGCGCAAATCGCGTGATTTCCGACGTGAATCGGCCGTCGGCGGCGTCGTTGCCGTCGTAGACCACCACCTCGGGGTCAACACCTCCACCCGTGCCGACTATGAGGTCGAGAATCATGTCGCCATTCACGTCGGCCATCGCCACTGAAGGAGTGCCCTCGAAGGAGGGGAACGGGGTTACGAAGCCCAGCACTTTGTCACCGCTGCCGTCGTGTATCCGCACCGTTGCAGGTTTGCCTGGTGATCCAGGCTGGGCGACCGCATATGTCGACACTTCGGGAATCACGTTGACGATCGCCATCAGTCCGTTGTCCTCATGATTCAACCGGTGACAATGTATGACGAAAGTTCCCTTGTACTCAGTGAATTTAGAGCGCAACGTCAATGACGCGGGCACGAGCGGGTTCTCGTTTTCATCGATCACGGGCGGAGGAACGTTGGCGTTGTCCAACCCCCACGGCTGGACGCCGGTCCTGGTTCCCGCGAGGGGGTTCACCACTTCCATCACCTGGAAATCATTGACGTGGATGTGCATCGGGTGTCCGTCGTTGTTGTAGTTGGTGATCGACCATTCCTCGACAGAGTTGAGCCGCGGCTGTATCAACGGGACGTACGGGAAGATGTTGTCTTCGAACTCATAGGTGAATGCCTTGGGATCGTTGTCACTAGCCTTCTTGTTGCCGAAGCCACCCGAGATGTCAAGTGTACGTTTGATATCGGGCGTCATCGCTGCTGTGTCGACGAAGGATGTGTAGGCGCCTAGATTCTGGCCGGGCTCGAAAGGTGTCGTTTGTCCCTCGCCGCTCTCGGGGGTCGCGCGAAGGAGGATTTGCGTAGGAAATGTGAAGAAGCCATCTCGCGCGCTGATGTACTTGGGGTCGATGGTCACTGTCCCCAGCACGGCCGGAGCGTTCTTGGTTTCGTTATTGGTGTACAGGACAGCCGGTTCTGAGATCCCCTTGACACCGTCTTTCGGCGGCATGTCGACAACGAGATCGCCCGTCTTGGGCATGGTCACCGCGATGGCATAACGCGACCCCGGCGGGATCTCGAGATAGGTCCCATCGCCGTCCACGGGTCGCTGCACCTGCGTGTAGGGGTTGCCGTCCTGCCCGACGATCGAGAACTTCGGGTGGTTGCCTGTGGCTGTCTCGGTCAGTCTGATTGGCATGTAGGCAATGTCGCTCATGTTCGCAAGCACCCATATCTCAGTTTGGCCTGGCTTGACCTTCAACTCTGGCTGGAACTGGCCGTTGACAGTGAATTGCACATCGCGCTGATTGTCCGGTAGCCCGGGGTCGGCGGGCACGGTCTTCGATGGACTGGTGAATGTCTGCAGATTCTGGGGTATGAACTGATTCTGTCCCCTGTGATTTTGGGGAGACAGCGGACCGGCGTACCAGTTGGTGAAGTACTCGGCGCCTTTCGTTGATTCCGAGAAGTTCACCGGGGCCAGACTCGGGGAGTAGGTGCCGTCGGCGAGTTGCGAGCCTTCCGGCGGCTTGAGTGTGCTCACCCATTGCTCCCAGTAGGGGTTGTTCAGCTCGTGACCACCGCCCTTCCTGTCGAAGACGAAGTTGTACTGCAGCGCCATATCGCGAATCGGTATGTTGTTCTTCGTCACCAGGGGCAAATTGCCGTCGGGCCGGCCAATTTCCAGCAAGCCGGCCAATCCGCCGTACACCTGCTGGGCGCTCACCATGTGCCGATGGGGGTGATACCAGTACAGGCCGTTGGGCATGTCGGTGGGCACCGCGTAGTCGAAGGTGTTGCCCATGCCCGCCGGTATGGACACCAGGACGTTGTCGGCATTACCTGACGGGCTCACGTGTAAGCCGTGGGTATGCAGATTCAGCGGCGCCGAGGTCAGTGCCGGCGGGTAGATCGGGACTTCGCCACCCGCCGGTGTCATCGCCGGGTCGTTGAAATCGGGGATGGTCAGACCTTGTAAGTCGTTGTCGTAGTAAATGATAAGTCTCTCGCCGGGTTCCACCCGCAAGGTCGGGGCAGGGTACATGTTGTCGCCCGAGGTCGATCCGTCCGAGCTCGTGCCTTGAATCAGCTCATAGCCGAACACCAAGAAGCTGCTTACCGGTTTCTTGACTGTGTCGAGGCTGACCGTGCCCTGATGCGCCGACAGCCGCACCTCGAGGACGCCGTCCTTGCTGGACAACCTGACCGGCTCTTTGAATGGGGCCGGCTTACCATCTGGACCCGCGTTAACGCCCGTCAACACTTCCGACCCCTCGTCGGAGCTGCAAGACGCGGTAAGGGCGGTCGTCGCCATGGCAACAGCGAGTGCAATGCCCAAGATTGCTTTAGTCCAAGTGCGCTGCATCAAGTTGCCTCTCCTAGGGCCAGAACTGAATAGCCACACAACCGGACACTTCTTCGCTAGGCGCTCATAAGATTTCGGCCATCAAGCCTGCACAATAACCGGATCCCCGATGCCCACCGTTTCGAAATACCACGCCGCATTCTCGGGACTTAGATTGATGCATCCGTGGCTGACATTCGCCTTGCCCTGAGAGCCGACGGACCATGGAGCCGAATGCACGTAAACACCGCCCCACGTAATCCGCACCCCGTACTCGCCGTCAATCAGGTAACCCTCCGGTGAATCGAGCGGAATGCCGATGGTGCGTGAATCGAACGTCACATTGCGTTGCTTCTCCAGCACCCTGAAATCGCCCTGCGGGGTGTCGAAGCCAGGCTTTCCGAGCGACGCCGGCATCTCTCGAATCGTCTCGCCGTCGATACTGACAGTGAACGTGTGCGCAGAGATCGACGCGACGGCCATCACCGCTGCGCCAACCTCGAAGCTGGTCGACATGCCGCCCACAGTCACTGTCACTGGCGTATAGGCCGGCCAGAACCCTTCTGGCTGCCACTCCACGACGCGGTCCCCCAACCAGGTAAATCGGCCCGACACCGGCATGGGCGACTCGACCGTAATCACGCGCTCAGCGGACGCGCGGTCGGCGACCGGGCCGTCGAAACGCACCGTGATTGGCTGAGCGATTCCGACCACCTGGCCAGGTCCGGGCGAGATGTCCACAACAAGCGCGGGACGGCTCATTGACGCGGCGACTGGCGCACCGACCGCAGCTGAGCTGCCGACCGCGATGACTGCGGCACTCACCATGACAAACGCGATGCGAACCCCCTTAATCATTGCGCCTTCCTTCCCGAGCACCGGTCCTGCCACAACCTACTATCCCGTTACGTAGGTATCATGGCGCGCTTCGACACACCGCGGAGCGCTAACGCTGAACGAAAGCGTCGGGTGCGAGGCGAGGCCCGCGGGTGCGGGCGGCTCGCGGGGGTGATCAGTGTGGCTTGGCGCGACTCGCTCCGGCGTGTCGTAGCTCGATGAGCGACACCATCATGCGGTCTCCAACGCTTTTGCCGGCCACGATCGACATGCACAGCGTTCTACTTATGCAAGGTGTTATTTGAGAGGCTTTGAGGGCACTTCGGCACCGTCCGTCGCGGGATCAGCGAGCCACCCGCCGTTGAGCATTGTCGCCAGCACGCGGGTGTCCGGCAGGTCGGCGATGCGACAGGTGAGGGGGTTTCGGTCCACGACGATCATGTCTGCGTGGTTCCCGACATTTAGACTTCCGATGTCGCTCCAGCCCAGCACTTGCGCTGCGGTCCTCGTCCACGCGGCGAGGGCATCGGTGCGAGCGATCCCGGGGGTAGCGGCACGCCGTCCGGTCGCGCAATAACGTGGTTCGACTGCTAAGGCGAGGTGTTCGAAGACGTTCTTGGGGCCCCAGTCGGTGCCACAGCCCACGGTTAGCCCAGAAGCCAGGAAGCGCTGCAGCGGAACGAGATGTTCGAGGATGTGTTCCCCGATCCGCTCAGCGAATAGCTCGCCTTTGCCCCAGGAGAACGACATGGTGGTGGTGAGGTCCAGACCGAGTTCGGCCAGGCGGGTGATCTGGTGTGGTTCGGCGACCGCGGCGTGCTGGACGATCCACGGGCGGTCCTCTGCGCGTAGCGGTCCCTTGAGGTGCTCGAGCTGGTCGAGGTAGATGTCCAACTCGCCGTTGCCCGCGATCATCATGTTCAGGCGCAGGCCGCTCGCGAGGCAGAACCGCATCACGTTTTCAACGGTGTCTGCGGGCACGAACGATCGGCCCGTGGTCATGGCCCCGAACGGTCCCCGGTACGGCTCGCGCAGGAGTAATTGGCCGGAGTGGCAGGATCCGCCGCGGCCGATGGTGACGCCGTCGATGCGCAGCATGTCATCGTCGCGGTCGACCAAATGAGCGGCGCGCTGAAGGCGGGACAGCAGGCGGTCGCCGTCGACAGGTTGGTCGTCGGGCATGCCGTAGATGTGCGCTTCCGGTGCGCACTGCACGCGAACGCTGAGCTGATCGGTGCTGCGCAACCACTGATAGAGCTCGATGTGGGAGAAGTCCATCGCGTGGGCTTCGTAGACGGTGGTGACACCGCGCGCGTTGGCTTCTCGCATTGCACGTATCACACCAGGCTCGAAAGCGTTGGGCTGCAACAGCGGTAGGTGCCGCAACAGGCTATTCATATAGTCGTCGTTGTTGTAGTAAAGGGTGACCGCACCGTGTAGCCGCCCGGTGGGTTCACCGGCGGCGTCCTTTTCGACCCACACATCACCGACACGGTCGGCGGTGCGACGGTGGATTTCCAGGCGTTGCAATCCTGCACTATTGAGAACGCAGGTGTTCGGGATGACTGGTGCCCACGCCTGAATGAACACCGGATGGTGCGGCGCCGCGCGGTCGAGGACGACTCGGTCGGGTAAGACGCCCTCGGCGAGGTCACGGTACGAGCGCCGCAGAAAGTAGTGCGGCTCCCCCACCGGGGTCGTCATGATCCACTCCCCCAGTGGTGTTGTCTGAGCGCGGGCGGTGATGCGTGCGGCGATGTCTTTGTGGTCGACAGCATCGGCTAGATCGACCAACGGTTGGGCGATCACTCCGAAGTGCAGTAGGTGGGGGTGGGTGTCGATGAAGCCCGGCATCACCGTGGCGCCGTCGAGGTCCACCACGGTAGCGTCTGGGCCAGCTTCGCGGCGGACGTGGGGGTCGCTGCCCACGGCGCTGATACGCCCCTTGTCGATGGCGAGCGCTTGAGCGGTGGATCCTGCACGGTTGCAGGTGATCACGGTGGCGTGGGTATAGACGGTGCTCGTCATGACTGGGTCGCCACGGTCTGCAGGTTGTCACCGTCGGCGTTGTCCTTGAGATTGCAGGCCCCGGTCGCGCGGAACGGTTCGGCCAGCTGAGCTAGATACCCGACGGGGTAGTTCGGCTTGGCGGCCATACCGAGGTCGTCGCTGCTGAACCGGCGTTGCGTGTCGAAGGAGAAGGTGCGCAGCGTGTGGTCCCAGACGAGGGTGAAGAGCCCGAAGTTGACGTCGCCGATGCCGGCCCATTTGAGATGGTGAAAGCGATGTCCTTCATTGAGCGCCAGCACCTTTCGCAGCGGACCGATTCGGTAGTCGGCGTTGGAGTGCTGCAGCAGCAGCTGG
Source organism: Mycobacterium gallinarum (assembly GCF_010726765.1). Classification (NCBI taxonomy): domain Bacteria; kingdom Bacillati; phylum Actinomycetota; class Actinomycetes; order Mycobacteriales; family Mycobacteriaceae; genus Mycobacterium; species Mycobacterium gallinarum. Next base: position 160,011 of record NZ_AP022602.1, on the reverse strand, counting down.
ACCGCAATGCATACGGTGAGCACCTCGGCCACGGCCTTCGGCATGCCAAGCAGCAGGAGTGGCACGGTGCCCGCGGCGAGTTCCAGAGCCCCGTGAAGGGGATGCTTCATCAGGCCGTTGAATCCATAAAATCGCTTCACGCTGTGATGCACGGCGTGAAAGCGCCACAGCCACGCCACCTTATGGCTGGCGAGGTGCGCGAGGGTAACTCCGAAGTCAGTGACGACGATCGCGATCAGGACTTGTACGACGAAGGGCAGCGACGACGGCCATCGTTCACCGAATGGCGACAGCGCGGCCATCAGCGGGATCACAAGCACGGTGAGTAGCAGCGACGTCTCGTTGATGAAGGCGTGCGCGACGTCGCGGCGCGTATCACCGACCGACGTATTCCACTCGTCGGTGTAGGGCAGAGCTCGTTCGGCCGCGAAGGACAGCCCGATCGCCGCGACGATGAGCCCAGCCATCCACAGTTCGGCCCAGGGCGCGTGCGCCAGGCCGATAGCGGCGCCATTTATACCGATTAGCATTACTGGCACGTAGCCGTACCGGACAAGTGATTTTGTCATGTCCTAAGTCTCTGGAGGTACAGCGCGTCAGCGCATGTACAGATCCGGCGATATTTGTCCGAGAGCAGTGGGATTCGAAGCTCGAGGTGCGGGCGCCGTCATTGGCATACTCAGGGAATGACGTGGTCGGGGGCAGCCGTGATCGAGCCGGGCCGGCTGATTTTCAGCGGCCGGCTTGGTGCTGCACACGGTCACTCGCACGCGGCGGTTCAGATCGCCGTTGCGTCCGACACATCAGTGCTTTTCACCGATGCATCTGGGCGTAGCGTTCATACTCGCGCCGGCATCATTCCGTCTGGAGTCCTGCACGCGATTGACGCTGGTCCAGCGAGCGGCATCATGATCTATCTGGATCCCACAGGAGCACACGGACGTCGCGTGGGAGCTCTCGTAAACCGCGTCAGCCAAGATGGAGCATTAGCCTGGCGGGCGGCGGCTCGGCGCCTTTCAGATGAAGCTAATCACGCTGACGACCTCTCGACAGCCGCCGATACCGTGATTACCCAACTCCTAGGACCCGAAGGCGCAGTCACCGCGCAGACCGACACGCACCCCTGCGTGTCGGCAACCATTGCATTGATGCCCGACCTGCTCAGCGGCCCGGTTCGACTGACCGACGTCGCTTCCGCCGTGCATCTGTCGGCCGACCGGCTCGGCCGCCTGTTCGCCCGCGATGTCGGCCTGTCCTTTCCCGCCTATGTCCGGTGGGCGCGGCTCATCCGAGCGATGGAAGTCGCGCGCATGGGAGAAACGATTACCGACGCAGCCCACGCCGCCGGTTTCGCCGATGGCTCCCACGCCAACCGGGCGTTCCACGAAATGTTCGGCGTCGCACCGATCGACGTCCACCGCAGCGTGCGGCTTGCCTGACCAAACAATATTCAGACGCTGCTCGCCCTCCAGAACCTGGCGCACTGGCGCTCGATTGAGGGAGGGAGGACCTGCGAACGGGGCTCACATCATGTTGCGGTGCGGGCAGGGGCAATCCCTGGCGGCACACATCGGGCATCTGTCCATCGGCATGGACATCGGCATGGACATCGTCATACCGCTCTCGCAGCACCACATCAGTAATTCGCCCGCCCCGTCGTTGTAAACGATTCCCATCGGATCTTCACCGATGACGTCGAAGTAGATTTTCCCTGTCGAAGATTGCCCCTGTGCCAAAGTTGTCGGTGCAATGCCCTGTGGGGTTGCCGCCTGCCAGAGAACCCCGACGCGCTGACCACCTGGCGCCGCAGCGTAGAAGCTGGGGATGAGCGGCGTCACTGTGCCTTTGACAGCTTGCAGAGTGGCGGTCGCTTGCCAGAGTTGCCCGCGAGGGGTATAGCCGGGCAAAACGTCCTCGGACTTCTGCAGTCCTGCGATGGTCCATTCTTGGACGACGGTGCCGGCGGCGTCCACGCGTTGTTGTGGTGAGCCGAACTGGTGGGGACAGGCCTCGGCTGCAGAGGAAGGTGCGCTGAGCGCTGTCGCGGCGGCGATAAGCAGTGCAGTCATCAACACGATGACGACGTTTCGTTGTGCCATATCGTTCCTCCTGCTGCGGGGAGCGCCCAATCAACGCCCTCATCTACGTAGCGCGATAGTAGTCTGCGCCGTTGGAGCGGCTAGAAAGGGGTGAATCGACGTGCTCTTCAACGATCAAGCGCACAACTGGGAATGAGTCTGCGCAATTTATTCTTTCGCCCAATTCCGGCGCTTACCAGCGGCATAAAGATCCGACGGAGGAATTTCACCCTTGTAATTATGTGACTGCTGTTACCAATGTGGCGATTGTGAGTTAGCCTTTTCTACGTATCAGCTACGTACATCGTCACTGGGCAGTCCAGTTGTGTGAGCCGCGCCTTGGCTTGACGCGAACGACTCCCGCGGCGCACGAAGGAGAGTCGGCGTGAATTCTCTTGCCCGACAGAAACGCTCGACGCAATCTTGCGCGCAGCGCCGCACGACCGCTGCACGCCATGTGACTATCCGGCGGGTCAGTTGGGTCCTAGGGCTCAGCGTGTTGCTTTTTGCAACATTCGTGCCTACGAGCTCAGCGCAACCTACTGCTGGACCATGGGATCCGCTGCTTCCGATGCTTCGGAGCGCAGGCGCACCGGGTGACCCAGTGGCCATCGCGAACGCCTCGCTGCAAGCAAGTGCCCTTGCGACGCAGACAACCATGGAGATGGGCCGCAAGTTTCTGACCAGCTTGGGGATTCTCAGTCCTCCTGCTGCTGCCGCCCCTGAGGCGAGCGTGCGCGGCAGCCGCGTGTACGGCGCGCAGGCCATCGAGGCCGTCATTAGGCGAGCCGGAACGCAAATCGGCGTCCCGTATTCCTGGGGTGGGGGAAGCCTTAATGGGCCTAGTCGCGGTATCGACTCCGGCGCGGACACCGTCGGATTCGATTGCTCCGGACTGACACGGTACGCATTCGCCGGTGTGGGGGTCCTGCTCCCGCGTTACTCCGGAGACCAGTACGACGCCGGACGTAAGGTGCCGCCGTCGCAAGCCAAGCGCGGGGATCTATTGTTCTGGGGACCGGGCGGCAGCCAGCATGAAGCCATCTACCTCGGTGGAGGTCAGATGATCGAAGCGCAGCAGACTGGTGTTCCCATCAAGGTCTCCCCGGTGCGCATGGCTGGCATGACACCATACGTCGTTCGAATCATCGAGACGTGACAGGCAAGTGTCCCCAGCCCCCTTTTTGGCCAGGACCTCATGTCCTTTCACGTCCGTTTCAGCCTCCGAGGCAGTAACCCACCCCACGCACTGTGCGCAGGTAACGAGGAGACGCTGAGTCCTCACCCAACTTGCGACGGAGTCTGCCAATGTGCACTCCAAGCGAGGATCGGCCACCGGTGACGGATCTCCCCCACACGAACTCTGCTAGCTGCCGAGACGTCACAGGCTCTCCTGGGCATGCTGAAAGCGCATGGAGAATGGCGAACTCGATACGAGTGACCGCCACCGTATTACCGCACAAGAACACGCGACGTGACACCACATCAACCTCTAGATCTGCGATTTTGCGCGGTCGTATCGCTTCGCCATTCCAGCCGCGATGTGTTGTCTGCGTACCGATTCGGTTGTTTCTCAGCACGCTACGAATACGAGTGTTCAATCCCTCGATCTTCCTTTCAGATGTGAGTGCGACATTCGAAAGTAACGGTCTGACATCTGCGTCGGTAACGGCTACGACGCCGACGTGAGCCGACTGCCGAACACGGTCCAGCACGGCGGCACCCGGTCCATCTGTTCCTATGCACACCATCACGACGTCAGGGTCGCCGTTTCGCAGCTCGTCAAGTGCAGCTGCTTCGGAGTGCACGACTTCAACGGCGAATTCGTGCGCGCGTAGCCTCTGTGTCAGATTAGCCGCGTAGATGTGCCGCGGCTCCAGCAGCAGCAGGCGGATGCGCCCGGCGGCAACATCTCTCGGTGAGTCGCTGGCTCGGTGACCAATCTCGATAGTCGTGTGAGGCTCCTAGCTCGTATGCGTCAGCGATGGCAAGCGCTCTCGATTAAATAGCAAGAACCATCCCGCAGACGGCTATCGTAACGGCAATATACGTATCTACTACGTAGATACGTATAGCGTGTCGTCCATGCTGCGTCCATCCCGCAGGCAAGTGCCGGATTTCGCGGCCCCCGAAGGGATCCATCCCGCGACGTGTGCCGATTAGTGGTGGCAGAGAACCTGGATGAGCGCGGGCATCGTAAGCATCGCTGTCATCGCTGCGCCGAGGGAGAACCGGTGCCGCCATCGAGTGTGACTTCGCGTGGGTGTTGCCAGCCTCATCGCGCGAATAACGACTGCCGTTGCCGCCGCAGCCAAACCTTCCGGTAACGGGGCGTGGTGGCCGGCAAGGGTGAGCAACCCATCGAGCAATGGGCGCGTGCCGACCTTACGTGCAGCAGCGTCATCGGCACACATCTCCAGCAGTTCGGCGACCGAATCGTTGGCGATCGCGAACAGCGGGAGTCTAGGCAGTGTCGTGGACAGCGCCCGCAGCACCATGAGAATGTGGTGGTGTCGGCCCGCGATGTGCGCATCCTCATGCGCCAGAACCGCTTTGAGCTGCGATCGGTCCAAGGAACTCATCGCGGCGGAGGTAACGACAATGGCATTCGGGCGCCCGACGACACAATAAGCGGCACGCCGGGCAGCCTCAATGACGACCATGTTGGGATGGCCTGTTGGCCTTCCGATGATCCGCGCAGCGTGTGCATGCTCATGACTTCGAGCGCGAAGTCCCGCGATGGAGCGGCCCACCCGTATCCCGACTATGCACAGCGCCAGCGGGCCGCTAATCGCCAGTGCCACTGTTCCGATCCGTCCTGGCAGCGGGGTGTGGTCCGAGAAGCCAAACAGCTCCAGGCACAGGGTCACTGCGGAGGGCTGTTGGATACTGTCCGATGCGGCGATGAGTACCAGCGCCAGGGCCACAACCCAGGCGATGAGCGTGGCGCCAATCGTGACGAGCCAAGCAGCGACACCCATGTAAGGGCTGATTCCGCTGCTGGTCATCCGCCGCAGCACGGGAGGCGCCAGACACGCGAGCACACCGCCGTAGAGCACAAGCCACATGGCCGTGGTCATCATCGCCGGCCCTTGTCCGGCTCCGCCTTGAGTTGCACGCAGGGCTTCTTGCTCATTTGATCAGCGGAAGAGGACATCCCCATCGTGTAGGCGAGTTGTCGGCGGCGCGACGGCGCCTCGAAGGACTCGCGCACTGTCACGGAATCCGAGTACACCCGGAGAGGCTCCTTGACCACCGCTTCGAGGTCGCCGAACCCACGTCGTTCCACGTCGCCACCTCCTGCTCTCGATGGCGAGCTGGCCACTCGCTTCGCGACTCAACTGCATTCCTTAATGTAGCGGTCCACAGGTGGATTTCCTGGTACGTGCAGCGTTGCGTCATCCGCGCCGGATCCTTTGGCGCAGCCTGGAGCTCGCATCCGTGGCGACGCTTTGAATCTGGTGATTTAGCAGTACATTGCGAAACATTCGGCGAATCAGCGTGACCGGTCCGTGCCAATCATGTCGGCGTCGGCACCGCCGCCATGCGGTCGGGTCAAAGCGTCGCGGCGGGGCGCGTCGTCTGAGTTATCAAGTCGAGGTGACGAACTAAGTAGAGCGATAGCGCCGGCGATGGCGCCAGCCCAAAGCACCACCACGGACGCACAAAGTAGCAGCCAGACCTGCCATCCAAGCGCGTTGCGACAAGTGTCCATCCACGACATCGAGGGCTCCTCCTATGACACTCATCGTTGCGCAGTCATCTAGTGACGCGGTATTTGTCCTATGAAGATCTGCTGAAGATCGAGCCCGCATGTGCAAGCAAGTGTCTCTTCACCGGCGAGCGGGCACCATAAGTGGCATGCAGCAGCCGACAGGGACGCCATCGAAGCCTGCGAAGGGCTATCGCGCTTTGGTGGTGGACGACGAAGTACCGCTAGCCGAGGTGGTAGCCAGCTATCTGCAACGCGAGCAGTTCGAGGCGATCGTCGCCGACAACGGTGTCGACGCCATCGCGGTGGCGCGTGAACTCGACCCCGACGTCGTCATCCTCGACCTAGGCCTGCCAGGAATTGATGGTTTAGAGGTGTGCAGACAGCTGCGCACCTTCTCCGACGCCTATGTCGTGATGCTGACCGCTCGGGACACGGAGATCGACACCATCCTCGGTCTTACCGTCGGGGCCGACGACTACATGACCAAACCCTTCAGCCCACGCGAACTCGTAGCACGCATCCGGGCCATGTTGCGGCGACCACGCGCGGTACCGATCACCAGCTCGGCCCCAGTCCTCGACAGCGCACCGGTGCGGCGCTTCGAACTGCTCTCCATAGATGTGGCGGCCCGAGAGGTACGCATCGACGATGAGTTGATTCTGTTGACGCGCACCGAATTCGATATCCTCGAAGCTCTCTCAGGTCGCCCCGGTGTGGTGCTGACGAGGCGACAACTTCTCGAGATCACTCGCGACGGTCCATGGGTCGGCAACGAGCACCTCGTCGACGTCCACATCGGACATCTTCGACGCAAGCTCGGTGACGGCGCCGCGCGGCCGCGCTACATCACCACAGTGCGGGGGGTTGGCTACCGGATGGGAACGGGGAAGTGACCAGCACAGCCTCCGCCCGGCGGTCTCGGCGAGGCCGGTGGCGCCGATCCGGCATCGGCCTACGCCTGCTCGCGGCTCAGGCCATCGTCTTAGCCGCTGGCGCAGCGACGACTTCGATCGTGGCGGGCGTTGTGGGGCCGCCGCTGTTTCGTGAGCATCTGCATCGAGCCGGAGTCGCTGCGGACTCCGTCGAGCAATTCCACGCCGAAGAAGCGTACGGATACGCCACGGCCATCTCATTGGGAGGCGCCGTAGCGGTGGCCGCGCTGGCTGCTCTGGCGGTGAGCTGGTACGCCAGCCGGCGGCTGCAGCGATCGATAACCGAAGTCGCGGCAGCGGCTACCGCCGTCGCTGAAGGTCACTACGACACACGGGTGTCATCTCCCCGGCTCGGCGATGAATTTGACGCACTCGCTATTGCCTTCAACCAGATGGCGTCCCGGCTGCAGTCGGTTGAATCGACCAGACGGCAACTGTTCGGCGACTTGGCCCATGAAATTCGTACTCCTATAGCAGTGCTGGTCGCCTATATCGAGGCGCTCGAAGACGGGGTACGCACGCTAACCCCGCAGACAGCAACCATGCTGCGTGACCAGGCAGGGCGTCTTGTGCGGTTCTCCGATGACCTGGCCTCTCTCGCCAAGGCCGAAGAGAGTTCGGTCTCGATGTCGTACAGCTTCATCGACGTCGAACGCTTGGCTCGCCGCTGCGCCGCGGCGGTGCAGGACCGCTACGACGCTAAGAAGGTGGCGCTCCACGTCCAAGTTGCCGATGGCCTTCCCCGACTGTGGGGTGATGAGCAGCGGCTTTCGCAAGTAGTAAGCAACCTGCTCGACAATGCGTTGCGCCACACACCTTCTGAAGGATCAGTCAACATCAGTTGCTTTCGCGAGGCGGACCGGTTGGCTATAGCGGTCATCGACAGCGGCCAGGGAATCACAGCCGAGCACCTGCCACGTCTATTCGAGAGGTTCTACCGGGCAGACGCAGCCCGTGATCGTGAACACGGCGGCGCTGGCATAGGGCTCGCAATCGCCAAAGCGCTCGTCGAAGCGCACGGCGGAACCATCTCCGTGACGAGCGGCGGGCTTAGCACTGGCGCAGCCTTCACCGTCGCTCTGCCGATTGCGCGCCCGCGAGAGGATGCCGCACCGGTTGGCACGACGTTGACCGCACACGCCGACTAGCGAATCGGCTCATTGATTTTCCAAGATCCCCTGCATGGTGGTGATTTCCTCTTGCTGATTGGAAACGATGGTCCGTGCCATTTCCACCGCCGCGGGGAACTGCCCATTGTCGATTTCGAGCTGGGCCATGGTGATTGCACCCTTGTGGTGCTCGATCATCTGTGTCAGGAACAACCGGCCAGCATCGCCGCCCTGTGCATTCTGCAGGGCAGCCATGTCCCCCTCAGACATCATCCCGTGGCCGCCGCCGGCCATACCCGGCATCTGACTGGCGTCACCGTCGCCGGGCATGTCGTGACCGGGCATCCCGCTGCTGGTGGGCGCGGGTGTGGACGACGCGCCCCACGCTTGCAACCAACCCTGCATCTGCTCGATCTCCGGACCTTGCGCGCTCTTGATCTGGTTGGCCAGCGACACGATTTCAGGGTCGACGCCCTGCTTGGCGAGGAGCATGTCGCTCATCTCGATTGCCTGCTGATGATGTGGGATCATGCCTTGAGCGAACGTCACATCGGCGTCGTTGTGCGTGTCATTGCCAGCAGCGCTGGTGGAAACCGGCGACGGGGCAGAGGCGGCTGCGGAACCCTGGGTCTCGCTGTTCGTGTTCGAACAGGCGCTCGAGAAGAGGGCCAACGCCACCACCGCCGCGAGTCCGAATCCATATCGCTTGTGCTGCATCGCACATCCCTCCCGATCACTCCATTGACCTCATGCGTACACCGACACGGGCTATCGCCGCCGGTTACCCTCCAGCTTCGGGATTCCAAGTATGGGTCGGTTCGACTTCCGATGAAGATTTGATAAAGACCACTTCCACCAGCGGCGACCACTGTGACTCTCAGGAGTCATGCCGCTGCCAGTCGCGTGTACGGCATTGAATCCCGAGTGCAGCAGTCGCTTTGGTGACAATCGGCAACGAACTAGTCGTCCGCATGGGAGTTGTCGTGCTTGTTGCAAGCACGGTGAGAAGTCTGCGCTAGGTCGGCGATAGCAGAATTTGAGCCAGGCGCGTCGTGGTCTCCACACCGTCGTCATAGCCGCCCTCACCGTTGAGTGAGTTCATGATCGCCAGGGTGTAGCGCTGTTGAGGGCCGGCGAAACCAACGCTGTTGACCACCCAGCCCCCCTGCTCCTGTGACCATCCGTTCTTGTTGCCGGGGGTCATGGCCGCGCCCGCTCCCCACACTCCCCATTGTTGGTTTGCGTCGAGGTGCTGCATCTCCGACACGATGGCCGCGGTCTGGGCCGGCGGCAGCTTGGTGAGGGTGTAGTTCATCAGCCGGTCCAGGTCATCACTCGTGGATTTTTGGAATCCCCAGTAGGGGTAGGTGGCGCTGAACCCCTGCTGCGCTTGCAGACCGGTCATTCCGTAGTTGGGGAAGTTGCGGTTGAACGCCATGTTGTCGGGTCCGCCGTAGCGTTCCCACAACGTGTCAGCGGCCTTGCTGTCGGAGGAATGCATCATGTCGGCCATGAGTTGGCTGTCGGCTGGGGTCAGACTGATCTGACCAGTGCGCGCCCGCGTCAGCAGGTCCACCACCATTGCGAGTTTGATGGTGGACGCGGTCCACATCATGGTGCCGGCCGCCTCGTTGCGGTGCGCCTGTCCGGTCGTGCGGTCGCGGAGGACATAGCCAATGGTGCCGGGACGGGTGGCGAGGTAGGCGTTCGCCTGCGCGATGCGCTGGGCCATGTTGGCGTTGGCGACGGGCGTCGGAGCCACGACCAGTACCACCAGTGCGACAAGCCCGATCGCGAGCGCCTTCACAGGCCCAGCTTGTCAGGCCAGTACGCACCATGGCCGAAGGCACGCCGTACCTACGCCGCTTCCTACTGCTCGTCTACGTAGGTGCCGATCGACGGGGCGGCACATCGAAATGCCCCTACTACGACATATCAACATACGTTAGTATGTGCTGATGACCGAACCGTCGATCGATCGGTGCGAACTGCTGTGTCTGGACTTGCCGCACGCCGAGCGGATTCGCGCCCTGCTCCCGTCGTTGGCGGAGGCCGAAGTCTTGGCCGCCGCGGCCAGGGCTCTGAGTGACCCGACCCGGCTGACCATCGCATCAGCCCTTCTCGAAGGCGATGAGCTGTGTGTGTGCGACATGGCTTGGGTGGTCGGCCAATCGCAGAACCTCGTGTCGCATCACCTGCGTCAGCTCAAAGTCGCCGGTCTCGTGACGTCCCGGCGGCAAGCCCGGATGGTGATGTATCAGCTCACCGATCGCGGCCGGTCCTTGACCGAAGCCGTTTTCGGACACACAGGCCGCCGGCCTGCCGAGGTTCGTCATGTCTGATGCGTGTTGCGGGCCTGTGGGCAAGGACGCCGACGCCGAGCCCGACTCGGGGCCGGACAAGTTGTGGCATGTTCGAGAGCTGCAATTGGCTGCCGTGGCGGCGGCGTTGCTGCTTGCCGGTTGGGCGCTCGACCGAAGTGGTCTTCAAACGGTCAGCCTGGCAGCTGAATTGGCGGCAGTTGCCGTTGGGGCCTTAACCTTCGCACCCGGCGCCGTTCGCAACCTTCGGCACGGCCGCCTCGGGGTGGGCACGTTGATGACGATCGCCGCGATCGGCGCCGTGGCACTGGGGCAGGTCGCCGAGGCAGCGCTCCTTGCAATCCTGTTCTCCATTGCTGAGGGACTTGAGCACTACGCGGTGACGCGTACTCGCCGAAGTCTTCGCGCCCTGCTGTCGCTGGTACCACCTACGGTGACGGTGATCCGCGAGGGACGTCAAACCGGCGTGACGCCAGATGAATTGGTGGTAGACGACCTGATGGTCTTGCGGCCGGGAGACCGCGCAGCCACCGACGGCGTCATCACCTCCGGTCGTACCAGCCTGGATCTGTCGGCGATCACCGGGGAATCGGTTCCAGTCGAAGCCGGACCAGGCACTGTCGTGCATGCTGGAGCAATCAACGGCGGCGGGGCCATCGAAGTCACCGTCACCGCAGCCGCTGCTGACAGCTCCTTGGCCCGCATCGTTCACATCGTGGAGCAGGCCCAGGAACGCAAGGGCGCGGGCCAGCGCCTGGCCGATCGGGTCGCCCGCCCACTCGTCCCGGCGATCCTGGTTCTCGCCGCGGCAGTCGCCGGAATCGGCGCGCTCGTTGGCGATCCGGTGTTGTGGCTCGAACGCGCGCTGGTGGTGCTCGTTGCGGCGTCACCGTGCGCTCTGGCCATCGCGGTGCCCCTGACCGTCGTGGCCGCCATCGGCGCCGCCAGTCGACAGGGCGCTCTCGTCAAGGGTGGCGCCGCGATCGAGGAACTCGGACGCATCACCGTGATCGCCCTCGACAAGACCGGCACACTGACACGGAACAGCCCCCAGGTCGTCGAGACCGTGACCGCCGGCGGGGTCACCGAAGCCGAAGCCCTGCAGATGGCATCCGCGGTGGAATCTCGCAGCGAGCACCCTCTGGCCCAAGCCATCGTCGCCGCCTCGGCCCCCGGCGTCGCGGCCGCCGACGATGTGACAGCCTTCGCCGGCCACGGCATCAGCGGACGCCTCGAAGGATCCACCATCCGTTTGGGTAAGCCCGGCTGGATCACGCCCGGGGAATTCGCCGGCGACGTCACCCGCCTTCAATCGGCAGGGGCAACGGTGGTCCTGCTCGAACGCGACGCCGCCGTCATCGCCGCGATCGCGGTCCGCGACGAACTGCGGCCCGAAGCCCCCGAAGTCATCCGGCAACTGCGTGAACTGGGCATCAAGACAGCGATGCTCACCGGCGACAATGTTCGCACAGCTCGAGCGGTAGCCGAAGCTGCCGGCATCACCGCCGTGCACGCCGACCTGCTGCCCGAAGACAAAGCGCGCCTGCTGCCCGAACTATCCGGCGGCCGGCCCATCGCGATGGTCGGCGACGGCGTCAACGATGCACCCGCACTGGCCACCGCCGACATCGGCATCGCGATGGGCGCGATGGGTACCGACGTCGCCATTGAAACCGCCGACGTCGCGCTAATGGGCGAGGACCTGCGTCACCTCCCCCAGGTTCTCGCCCACGCCCGCCGCGCCCGTCGAATCATGCTGCAGAACATCGGATTGTCGATGGCGATCATCACCATCCTGATCCCCCTCGCCGCCTTCGGTGTTCTTGGATTGGCCACCGTGGTGCTCATCCACGAGGTAGCCGAAGTGCTCGTCATCCTCAACGCGATCCGCGCCGCACGCACCCAGCCACTGCCCGACGACGTTGCACCGCTGCGCGCTGCAACCGCGGTGCAACACGGCACCCTGCCCCCGCCCCCTCCGCCCGTCGACGCCTGCTGCGCTCCGCCGGCATTCCCCGCACCGGCGCCCCCAGCTCAACGTCATACCTGCGGCGAGGACTGCGCGTGCTGCCGCCCCATCGAACCCGAGGAGTCACGCCATGAGTCGACACACTTCCAGAAGTGAGCACCACGTGAAATCACGGCCGCATGGTTCAGTCATCGCTGCGAAATTGTCTATTGCTCAACGTGATTGGCCGGTGGCGGCATGACGCGCATCAGTGTCCCGGCCCGCGACGGCTACCGGCGGGAAATGGCCGCCGCGAAGCTCGCACCGTCGGCAGAGCAACGATGGCGACATCTGGAACGAGCCCACATCGTGTCTCAACCCGATCCCTGGCTGCACACCTGCAACCACGCTGCGATGCTGTCGCTCGCCCTGCGCCAACGAGACCGTCGCGAAGCGCTGGGCCAGGTGGTTCGCCTCATCGTCGCTGCGCCCGGATCGCTGAGCGGACGGTATCCGGTGGGCAACACCGGCAGGGTCGATGCAGGCCTCATGACTCCGATGGCAATACCGGACGACCTCGCCTCGCTCGTGGACAATTGACGGGCACGACCACGGTGGCTGTCACGGAGTCGAACCGCGGTGCGATGCCCGCGCCGTCCGTCGCTGCCGCAGTAGCGCTGACGGTCGCGACATTGGGCGTGGGCTACTGGGCGCTCGGGCTGGCGACGATGCTCATCTTCACCGCCGGGTTCGTCGGCGGCCTGCTCCTGTGGCTGGTGTGGCCGAATGGCGGTAGCTGGGCCGACATCCGCGCCCCTTACTGGATCGCGTTGGCATTGTTCGTGATTCACCGCGTCGAAGAAAAACAGATGGACTTCTTCGCCTTCCTGGCGACGGTCACAGGCGTGCCGACTCCTCCGGTGACTTCGGTCCCGGTGATCTTGCTAGTCGTTGTTTCGGCCGGCGCCTGGCTGCTGGTTCCGGTTCTCATGCACCGCCGTCGGCCGATCGGCCGTTATCTCGCGTGGACCTTCTTCGCCTCAATGGGCCTGACCGAGTTGGCACACTTCCTGGTCTTTCCGTGGCTGGATCCGGCCGGGGCCGGCTACGTGCCCGGAATGTGGAGCGTATTCGCGCTGGCTCCGGTCGCGTGGTGGGGTATGTGGCGTCTCGCTCAGGCGCCATCCATCACCTAGGGCGACGGCGGAGGAGCTCTCGGAAAACCGCCGCTTCCGCGTCGGTTCGAGGCATTCATGTGGGTCACGCGGGACGTCTACGGTCTTCCTACGTATATAGTCGAACGCGAGATGCACATCCTCACGTCCGTTCCGGCGCGCCGCCACCGCAGGTGGCCGCCCCAGCGCAGAACAGACGCTCTCTGAAAGAAGGACGTACTCAGATGGCACCCATCACACGCGTTCTACTGACCGCGTTTGCCGTCATTACCGTGATAATCGGGGCCGGCGTCTACCTCTCGGTCCAGAAAAAGGACACACCCGCCGCAGCGCAGGCCGAGGGCGGCGAGGTAGGTCAACTGGTCCGGGACAACAGCCGCCGCCTCAACAACGCGCCGAACAGCAATGTCACCCTCGTCGAGTTTCTCGACTTCGAATGCGAGGCGTGCCGCGCGGCATTCCCGATGGTCGAGCAGGCGCGATCCGAGTACGGAGACCGTGTCAACTTCGTCATCCGCTACTTCCCCATTCCGTCTCACTTCAACGCCGAGCGAGCAGCGCGTGCGGTCGAGTCAGCCGCTCAGCAGGGCAAGTTCGAGCCGATGTACAAGAAGATGTATGAAACCCAGAGCCAATGGGGCGAACAGCGGACCCCGGCCGACTCCACCTTCCGCGGCTTCGCCACCGAACTAGGGCTCGACATGGCCGCGTTCGACGCCGCCTACAACGACCCCGCCACGCTCGACCGTGTCAACGTGGACGTGGCCGACGGTCAGGCCCTCGGCGTCCAGGGCACCCCGACTTTCTTCCTCAACGGAAACGAAGTGGAATTCAGAAGCTACGAAGACTTATCGGCGGCGGTTGAAAAGGCACTGAAGGAGTAGCCGCAATCGGATGGTCGGCGTGCCGTGCGCGTAGGTGGAAGATGTGGTCGCTGCGTTATGCATTCCGGTACGCAGTGTGCGACGCGCTCGTCAACTTCAGGCTTTTGTGGTCGGCGCAACTCCGTTGTCCCTTTTCAGGGGACCGATACGCTGCACGGTCAGGATCACGATGACCGTCAGCATCGCCAAAGCACCACTGGTTGAGACGATTACACCGCCCAATCTCTGATCGCTGAGAAGGTTCGTATGCCAGTTCAGCTTCAACGAACGATAGAAGGCTTCACCGAGGACACCCTGCATGCTCGCTACCGCAATCCCTGCGAACACGAACTGTGACAGCGCTAACAACGTCAATGCAACTCGACACCCCTGGGGCATCAGCCGCGGCGCTGGCTGCACGCCGCTGACGACAGCGAAAAGCAGTGTGCCGCTGAACAGGAAGTAGCCGATAGTCGCCATGTGGGCGGCGTGTTCGCTAGTTGCGATGTCGAAGACGCCAGCAATGCATAACCCGTAGACGCCCACCGCGAGTATCGCCAGTGCCGTCCACGGTTGGGTGAGCAGACGCGTCAACGGTGAGTCCAACGCGCCCTGAACCCATTCGCGTGGCCCGGGTGCAGCCCCGGGTTCGGCTGCTCTCAACGCCGTTAGTGCCAGCGTCACAGGCGCGCCCTGAACGAGCAGCGCCGGCACCACAATGGTGAGCAACAGTTGAACGATGGCGTGCATGCTGTACATCGCCGCCATGTACATGCCCAGTCCCGACGAGGTAGCGAATAGCATTGTGACGCAACCGATCAGCCACGATGTGGTGCGTCGCTTCGACCACGGGTCCCCACGGCGGGCCAGCCGGTACACCCCAGCGAGATAGATGCAGGCCATGACGACCGCCGCTGTACCGAAAATCAGGTCGAACCGCCATTCGGTAAACATTCCTGCGATCGTCGGCGCTTCGGGAAGGTCGAATCCGAGGGCAACTTCAGCCGGTGAGGGTTCGCTCGGCGTGGGGGGCGGCGGAGTGCGACCAAGCCCGACCGCGACGCCGACGGCGATGCCGAACAGGGCAGCCTCGCCGAGCGCGAGCCGCAGTAGCGGTCGACGTGAAGTCGGATCGAGCTGCAGCGCGCGGATCGACGATCGTCGGTGGCGCCACCCAATGACACCGAGTCCAACAAGCGCTGCCACCTTCGCCACGATCAACAGGCCGTAGGTGCTATCCCAGAGGTTCGACACGTCGATCCGGACCGCTGCATTGAGCAGCCCACTGACAGCCATCGCGGCGAAGCATCCAAGCGCCAGACCCGAAAATCGCCGGGCGGCGACATCGGTATAACTGCCACCGCGCAGGGCGTGTACGAGTAGGGCGAGCAGTCCACCTGCCCACAACGACCCGGCAATCAAATGAATGAGCAGGCTGTTGGTCGCGATATCGTGTGAACCGCCCGTGGAAGAGTGCCCCGTCACGGCGACCGGCACCAAAGTCACCAGGCCGCCCACCAACAAGAAAGGTGTCCACGACCACCGCAACACCGTCAGACTCGCCACGGCGACGACTCCTGCCAGGATCGAGGTGGTGCGCCACGCCGCAGTGGTTTCAACAAGGTCGGCCGCCGACCAAACATCCAGGGGTGTCAGCTCAGTCAAGGGCACCCCCGACACATCGGAGACGGTCAGCGCTACCAATAGCGCAGCGCACATCGCCCACACCGCACAAGCGACCGCGCCGACCCGCACCGCCCGGTACCCATCAACGTCGAGCACTCCACCGGTTTGTGGCGGCACGAGGAAGGCGGCGAACAAGAAGTGTCCGATCGCCACCATCGCAGCGATCTCACCGGCGGCGCGCAGGAAGGACAGCCCGTAGGTGGTGATCGGCCCAGGATCTCTGAGCCCAGTCACCTCAAGCGCGTCGTCCAACACGAGGGCGCCGATCGCCGCGGCGGTCACGCCCGCCACCAATGCGACACCGAGCAACACTGGCCACACCGCGCGGCGACGCCTGGCGGCAACGGAAGTCACCGTCACGTCTTACGCGCCGTCCGCGCAGAAAGCCGCTCTCGCACCGTCATATCGGAAGTGTGGTGTTGCTGACGAACGCATCGCGCACCCACGTCACCACCTCATTCCACAATCCGGTCAGCAAGGCGATGCCGACGACGACGAGGAGCACACCACCAAAAACTTGAATTCGTCGCGTGTTTCGACGAAGCCAACCCAAGGTCTTAACCGCGCGCCCGGATGCGACCGCCAACAGCACAAACGGGACGCCCAGCCCCAGACAGTAGGCGACTACAAGCAAAACGCCACGAAACACACTCGGCCCTTCGGTGGCAGAGGCCACTGCGATGACGCCCGTGAGCGTCGGACCCAAGCAAGGAGTCCAGCCGAGCCCGAAGACCGCCCCGAGTAGCGGTGCACCCCCCAGCGTTGACAGCGACTTCGGCGTGAAACGCGCTTCGCGTTGCAGTGCAGGGATGACACCCATGAACACCAGACCCATCACGATCGTGATGACCCCACCAACGCGTTGCAACAACAACCCGTTGCTGATGACCGTCGATGTCAGACCCAAGATCGCGACAGTACCCATCAGGAACACCGCCGTGAAGCCAGCCACGAACAAACCCGCGGCCCCTGCAACCCGCAAGCGCGCACCGACTTGCCGCTGGGCACGTGCCTCGTCGTCGACGCCGACAATGGCCGCCAAATAGGACAGATACCCGGGTACCAGCGGAACGACGCACGGCGATGCAAAAGACACCAGCCCCGCCAATACCGAGACAAGCACGGCCAACAGCACATGTCCCGACGTGGCGATCTCCGTGAAACTAGTCACGGCGTTTCACACTCTTCACATCCACCTGTCCTGAACTCCCACATCTACTACGTAGGTCACAGCAGTCACGATCTCGTGTGCGCCGCACCATCATCTACTATGCAACTACGTAGCAACTCGGCGGCGTCGACGTCCTCTGACGTATTGACGGCGACCAGTGGATGGGAGAAGACCTGTATGCGGTGTCCGCCGCTGAGGCCAGTCGTCGCGATGTTGACATCCCTCTTCGCGGCGATGGCACTTCTGACCGCGATGTCGGCGTCCGCCCAACCGCCGGTACCCGTGCCTACGCCCGGCGACCCGTTGGGGATCCCCGTACCGACGTCGTCGAACCCTTTCGTGCCATCCCTCGGGTCGGCGCCGACGACTCTAGACCCACCCGCCGGCCAGAATCCGGCACCGTACCTCGGGCCGCCAGTTTTCGCGGCCCCCACGTTCAACCCGGTGAACGGCTCAACGGTTGGCGTGGCGAAACCCATCATCATCAACTTTCCGCGGGCGATCGCCGACCGGCCTCTCGCCGAGCAGGCCGTCCACGTCTCGTCGAACCCCCCGGTTCCCGGCAAGTTCTACTGGATGAGCGCGACTCAACTCAGGTGGCGCCCGATCGACTTCTGGCCCGCCAACACCACGGTCACCATCGACGCTGGTGGAACGAAATCGAGCTTTCGTACCGGTGACGCGTTGGTGGCGACCATCGATAACGCGACCCTCCAAATGGAGGTGATGCGCAACGGCGTGCTTGAGAAGACGATTCCGGTGTCTTTGGGTAAGCCGGGCTATGAAACACCCAACGGCACCTACTACGTGCTCGAAAAGTTCGCCGACATGGTGATGGACTCCTCGACCTACGGCGTGCCCATCGATTCCGCCGAGGGCTACAAGCTCAAGGTCAAAGATGCGGTGCGCATCAACAACGCGGGCATCTTCGTTCACGGCGCACCCTGGTCGGTGGCCGACCAAGGCAAACGCAACGTCAGCCACGGCTGCCCCAACCTCAGTCCGGCCAACGCCCAATGGTTCTACGACACCTTCGGCAGCGGCGACCCGGTCGTGGTCAAGAACTCGGTCGGCGTGTACAACGAGAACGACGGCGCGCAGGACTGGCAGATCTGACACGCGCGCAATGGGTCTCGCGTCTCACCGATCCAATGACAATGACCACGCCCCCTCGTAGTCAGGAGGCGAGGCGGTGTCACCGACGATGCGCTGGGCGAACTGCTGCATACAGGCGGTTGAACAGAATCGGTACGACGTGCCCGAATGTGTGATCGTCAATTCTGGGGCGCCCGTCGCGACGTGCATCCGGCAGACCGGATCCACATGCTCTTGGTGATGAGTACCAATGTCGAGGGCGAATGCGTCAATAGACGATCCGATGTTGCGCAGCGCCAACGATCCCAACGCGGTCATCGCAGCGAGATCGGCTGCCGAAAGTGCGGATGCGACACCGTCGTTGACGACGATCTGCCCGGCCTGCGCCACGGTAGCGAGCCTCGCCGCGGTGTTGACTGTCGAACCGAAGACGTCTCCGTTCCGCTTCACCACGGGGCCAGCGGCGATACCTGCCCGCAGCATCGGAAAGCCCTGGATGCGACCGATCTCGGCGGTGAGTCGTCGGAGGAAAGTCACTGCCGTAGTCGGATTCTCACACACCACCAGCACCGCATCGCCGATGGTCTTGATGAGTTCGTCGCCGGGGCCGAGAACCCGGGTGGCTGAGGCGGTGAATGTTTCTGCCAGCTGTGCAGCACTGTGATCGCCGTGGGCTTCGGTGAACGCGGTGAAGCCAGACATGTCGACGAAGACGACGGCTGCTTCGACGTCGGCGTGCTCGAATCTGGCTGCTGCACTGAACATCATCACGGATCCTGCAGGAGGCTCGCGTCGGACTTGACGCTCGGTTCTGGTGCTCCCACAGGTTGTATCCGCATCCCTAAGAGCCGAAGCGCATTGGCGACCACGATGAGTGTCGAGCCCTCGTGAATGAGCACCGCAGGGCCGATGCCCAATCCGAAGATCGTCGCCGGAATGAGCACCGCGACGATCCCGAGACTTGCCCATAAATTCTGCTTGATGACCCGTGAGGAGCGCCGACTCAGGCTCACTGCGAATGGCAACGCCCGCAAGTCGTCGGCCATCAGCGCGACGTCAGCGGTTTCCAAGGCAACGTCGGAACCGGCCGCGCCCATCGCGATGCCTACGCTTGCGGCCGCCATGGCGGGCGCGTCGTTGACGCCGTCGCCCACCATGCCCACGCGGCCGTAACGCCGGCGCAGCGCGGCGATCTCGGCCACCTTGTCCTCGGGCATCAGGTCGCCGCGGGCGTAGGCGACACCGACTTCGCCTGCGACGGCGTCGGCCACCCGCTGGTTGTCTCCCGACAACATCACGGTGTTCGAGACCCCGATCTCGGCCAGACGGGCGATGACCGTCGACGCTTCTGCCCGAGGGACGTCCATCAGTCCGATGACACCCAGCCAACGCTGACCTGCGCGGACGAGCATTGTGGTGCGGCCGGCCTGTTCGAGGCGCTCCACCTCGCCCGCCAAATGGGCCGGCGGCTGCTCGGCGGCGTCGGTGAACAGTTCGGTCTTGCCGATGCGGACCTCAACCCCGTCGACAGACGCGACGATGCCGCGGCCTGTCAGGGCTCGCACGTCCGTCGCGCGGGGTACCGTCCTCCCAGCAAGGCGCTCGCGACCGTCTCGGACGATGGCACGGGCCAGCGGATGATCGCTCTGCTCCTCAACGGCGACGGCGACGGTGAGCAGTTCCACCTCATCGCCGTCCGCGCTCGCAACGACGTCGGCGATCTTGGGCCTGCCCTCGGTGAGGGTGCCGGTCTTGTCGAAAGCCAGCACATCGACGCGGCCCAACTCCTCCAGCGCAGCGCCGCCCTTCATCAGGATTCCGGCTCTGGCCGCACGCGCCACCGCCGACAGAACCGCACTCGGCGTGGCGATCGCCAGCGCACACGGACTGGCGGCCACCAGGACGGCGAGTGCGCGATAAACGGTGGCGCTGAACGGTTCATCGACCACGAAACCGGCGAACAGCAGCAGGACCACTCCGACGAGGATCGTCGGCACGAAGATGCGCTGGAACCGGTCGGTGAAGCGCTGGGTGGAGGTGGTCTTGGTCTGCGCTTCAGCAACCAACCGGACGACTCGGGCCAGGGTGGAGTCATCGGCGAGCCGGGTCACCTGGATCTCGATGGCGCCGGCGCCGTTGATCGTGCCGGCGAACACCCGCGATGACGCGTCGATGAGGTCGGGTGACGCCGCAGCGGCCGCCACGTCCGGAACCGGATTCTTGTCGACGGGAACGCTTTCCCCGGTCACGGGGGCCTGATCGATGCTGCTGGCACCAGCCACGACGAAGCCATCGGCAGCGAGCCGCATGTTGGGTCGCACGACGACGATATCCGCGATACGCAGGTCGCCCACCGGCACTTCCACGGTGTCGCCCGTGCCGCCGCGTCGGACCAGGGCAGTCTTGGGAGCGAGCTCGGCGAGCGCCTCAATCGCCCGGCGGGCGCGGCCCATCGCGTAGCCCTCCAGCGCGTGGCCGACGCTGAACAAGAACAGCAGGAGCGCGCCTTCGGCGACTTCACCGAGCGCCGCCGCACCCGCGGCCGATACCAGCATCAGGAAGTCGATCTCGAACCGACCCTGCCGAACACTGGCGAAGGCTTCCTGCACGGTGAAGAACGCACCGAAGAAGAAGGCCAGGCAGTAGACCACCAACTCCGCGGACCGCGGTGTGTCGGCAAAGGTAGCTAGCAGCCAACCCGCCAGGAGCAGCGTCCCCGCCAGACCCGCGAAGATCAGTTCGGTGCGCTCGCCGAAGATGCCACCGTGCTCATGCTGGTGCCCGGTGTGCTCCCCGTCGTCTTCGCCGTGGCCCATGGCATGGTCGGTCTCAGCGACGGCCGCAGGTGTGGTGTCCGGCCCCGCGACCGCGGCGATCACGTCGACCAATTCCTGAGCGGTGACCGAGGATCGCTCGAACTCCACCTCGAGTGAGTTCGTCGTGGCTGCTGCGGCGACGACGCCGGGCATCGTGGTCAATCGGTCGACCAGTGCCGTTCTCGTCCTTTCGTCCTCTGCGGTTCCAGTCAGCAACCAGCGCAGGTGGCCATAATGCGAACTGATGGTTTCGGCGACCTGCCAAGCCCGTCGTTGCACATCGATTGCCGTCGCTGCGGCAGCGTCGTAATGCACGCACAGGCGCGGCGTGAGCGTCCCGCCGTCGATGACGTGGACTTCGTCGATCAACGGATTAGCAGCCAAATCGCGCGTCAGACGGTCTGCGCAACGGTCGTCACTGCCTGGCAAGAGGTTTGCCAGGTCGAGCGCCAATGTCTCGTTCGCCCGACGACGGTCGGCATCGCGGTTCGTATCGCACTCATCGCGACGGATCATGCATGCGACTATACGCATGTATGCATGTGCTGAGTCAATACCTAGGGCTGAACATCCGCGGCGAGTCAGGCGCGTCGCGCAGTGCCCAGCATCGGCTCCACTGTGCCGAATCAGGTACGGACATGTTCACCGTCAAGGCGCGTAACGTCCCCGTCGTCTGGCCCATGAGCGCGACCCACGTGCGCCTCGGCGCGCATCCGCTCGATCATGTGCGGATAGTGCAGCTCGAAAGCTGGCCGCTCCGAACGGATTCGGGGTAGCTCAGTGAAGTTGTGCCGCGGCGGCGGGCAGCTGGTGGCCCACTCCAGCGAGTTGCCGTAGCCCCACGGGTCGTCGACGGTGACCGGCTCGCCGTAGCGCCAACTCTTGAACACGTTCCACACGAACGGAAGCGTCGAGATACCCAAGATGAACGCACCGATCGTGGAGATGACATTCAAGGTGGTGAAGCCGTCGGTGGGTAGGTAGTCGGCGTAGCGGCGCGGCATGCCTTCGTTACCGAGCCAGTGCTGCACCAGGAAGGTCGTGTGGAAGCCGATGAACGTCAGCCAGAAGTGCAGCTTGCCCAACCGCTCATCCAACAGGCGGCCCGTCATCTTCGGGAACCAGAAGTAGATGCCCGCGTAGGTCGCGAACACGATCGTGCCGAAAAGCACGTAGTGGAAGTGCGCCACCACGAAGTAGCTGTCGGTCACTTGGAAGTCCAGCGGGGGGCTGGCCAGCAACACCCCCGAAAGTCCACCGAGCAGGAAGGTGACCAGAAAGCCCACCGAGAACAGCATCGGGGTTTCGAATGTCAACTGACCCTTCCACATCGTGCCTATCCAGTTGAAAAACTTGATACCGGTGGGTACCGCGATGAGGAACGTCATGAACGAGAAGAACGGCAGCAGGACCGCGCCGGTGGCGTACATGTGGTGCGCCCAGACCGCCACCGAAAGCGCCGCGATCGACAGCGTCGCATATATCAGCGTGGTGTAACCGAAGATCGGTTTACGACTGAAGACGGGGAAGATCTCGGACACGATGCCGAAGAATGGCAGCGCGATGATGTACACCTCGGGGTGGCCGAAGAACCAGAACAAGTGCTGCCACAACAACACACCACCGTTGGCTGGGTCGTAGACGTGCGCGCCGAGATGACGGTCTGCCGCCAATGCGAAGAGTGCGGCCGTCAAGATCGGGAACGCGACCAGCACGAGGATCGACGTCACCAGGATGTTCCAGGTGAAGATCGGCATCCGGAACATCGTCATACCGGGCGCGCGCATGCAGACCACCGTGGTGATCATGTTGACCGCGCCCAGGATGGTGCCCAACCCGCCGACGATGAGGCCCATGATCCACAAATCCGCGCCGGCGCCCGGACTACTGATGGCATTGGACAACGGCGTGTAGGCCGTCCAGCCGAAATCGGCGGCGCCGCCCGGGGTGATAAAGCCCCCCATGGCGATCAGCGCACCGAACAGGAACAGCCAAAAAGAGAACGCGTTGAGCCGCGGGAACGCCACGTCGGGCGCGCCGATCTGCAGCGGTAGCACCAGGTTGGCGAACCCGAAGACGATGGGTGTCGCGTAGAACAGCAACATCACCGTGCCGTGCATGGTGAACAGCTGGTTGTATTGCTCGTTGCTCAGGAACTGCAGACCCGGTATCGCCAATTCGGTCCTGATGAACAACGCCATCAGCCCGCCGGCGAAAAAGAATACGAAGCACGTGACGACGTACATCATGCCGATCAGCTTGTGATCGGTGGTCGTCACCAGCTTGTAGATCAAGGTGCCTTTGGGTCCCACGCGGGCCGGGAAGGGGCGGCGTGCCTCGAGTTCTCCGACAGGCGGCGCTTCGGCGACCAACGAATTCTCCCGCTACTAGTTCGACGACAAGATGTGCAATCTACGGACTAAATCAGTAGATTGTTCTACTGAGCAATCTAGTACTAATCGGTGTAGTTGAACACTCCGACCACCGGTAGGCCACATCACCCGGCACAACGGGTGTCCCGCTGGGGCGGGTGCCGAGTACTCGCACCCGCTCCGGCCCTCCCGCAGACCGACCGACGTCGTATCGAGATCGAGTTTGCCAAACACTTGTTTACTACGTACGTACGTGTATCTCATACGACAGGCTGCTCTAAGAGATAGCTGGTCTCGGCGCTGCGGGTGGTCGACGCATGCGGAGCCGAAGTAGATGGGCGCGCGGAAAGCGCCAATCGTAGGCTTGCCGAATCGTGAGCGTTCGGTTAGCGTCTCGCCAACTGATAACGAACCGGTAACGGTAAGGAACGTCTCGATTGGTGGCACACCGCCGGACCGCGCGGCCCAACGCGCCACGCAGATACCTGTGGGACGCGGAAGTCACTGAGATCATCCCTGTCGATGAGTTCAGCCCGGCGGCCGATTCAACGGTCAATGGCAGTCCTTTCGTCACCGACGTCGAGGTACTGACCGCACCCGAGCTCGACGATCTGAACGACCTGACCGACGAGTGGCCACTACTTTTACTTGCGCCTACGCGTACATCGCGACCTCCTCGCCCCGCCTCCACTGGCCCTGCACGCGTACACGTTCCACAAACTGGCCAACGGGCAACGTCGGCCGGTGCGCACCGTCGAATACCCGCGACGCATCGGAAAAGGCCCGAGGGCGCTGGGTCAGTGCACGGCCGGCTCGTCGTCGCGGGTGTTGCTGCTGGGGCCATAGCCGCGGGAGCGAATGCGATGGTGGAAGCGTCGAAAGTGCAGGCTGATCCGAAATTGATCGCGGACGCCACCGCAGCGCAAAGCGCTTCCCTACCGGATGCGGCGGGAATGCAAATCGTCCAAGTAGCCAGCAGTTTCGACTCCGCGGTCCACCAAGAAGAGTTGGCCCGCGGAGCGGCGTTCGCCCAAGAGCGTGCTCAGCGAGAGGCGCGAATGCGACGCCCGCAGTTCGTCTTTCCGGCCCGGGGCATCTTGACGTCGGGATTCGGAACCCGGTGGGGCTCCCTGCACGCTGGGCTCGACATCGCCAACGCCGTCGGCACGCCGATCTATGCCGCCTCCGATGGCGAGGTGGTCGCTTCCGGGCCGACAGCCGGTTACGGCATGTGGGTCAAGATCCGCGCCTCGGATGGCACGGTCACGCTCTACGGTCATATCGACACCGCGACGGTGCAAGAAGGCGAACGTGTAATGGCTGGCGATCAGATTGCCACCATGGGCAATCGTGGCAACTCGACAGGTCCGCATCTGCATTTTGAGGTCCACCGCAACGGATCAGACAAGACTGACCCGATGGCGTGGTTGCAGGAGCGCGGGGTGCCCAGCCGGTAGCCGGTGGATTGCACAATTGACGAGGTCTACGCAGACCACAATTCAGCGTCAGATGCTGCGGCACCGTAAGCTACCTACTGACTAGTTCAGGAGGTTCCTTCATGGCGCGGGTGCGTGGCTTCGGAGAACTCGAGGCGGCGATCATGGATCGCCTCTGGAATCGTGATCCTGAGACCGATACCACGGTTCGGGAGATATTCGACGAATTGAGCACCGAACGCCACATCGCGTACACCACGGTGATGTCGACGATGGACAATCTGCATGGCAAGGGCTGGCTGTCGCGGGAACGTGACGGTAAGGCTTACCGTTATCGACCAACCCTGACTCGAGAAGAACACAGCGCCCGTCTGATGCTCGAAGCCCTGAGCGGCGGAGGCCGATCGGAGGCTGTCCTCAGTCATTTCGTGGCACAGATCGACGCGGAGGAATCGGCGGACTTGCGCGCTGCGCTGCGGCGCGTTGCCCGTAAGTCTGGTCGGCGATGACCGTCACGGCGGCATTGCTGCTCTACGTCGTGGCAGTCCTATCGATCGGACCGAAGCTGTTGGCCCGGATAACCGCCGATGGCGGTGCTCCACGCCTGGCGATAGCAGCCTGGCTCACGGCCGTCGTTACCGTACTCGGCTGCTCGATTGCTGCTATAGCGCTGCTACTCATCGAGGCCGCCGGGCACTGGGACAGCCCTGACGCGTTGCTCGTGTCCTGTCTGGAGCGTCTCCATGCAATTCTCGTCGGGCACGCGGGGTGGCCGGCCCGAATAGTGGCAACAGCCGCAGTGGCCATCGCTGCCGGGAGCCTGCTGGCAGTTTGCGTTCGAGTCGGCCGCGCTCTGAGTCGCATGCGCAGGCACACCTTCGCGCACGCAGACGCCGTGCGCCTGGTCGGTAGTTCAGACGGCAGCGACGTCGTGTTCCTCGAGGCATCCGAGCGTGCGGCGTACTGCGTGGCGGGCCGTCCACCGGCGATCGTCGTGACCACGGCTGCTCTCGCTGCACTCGATCAAGCACAACTGGCGGCCGTCGTCGCCCATGAGCGTGCTCACCTCGACGGGCGCCACGCCTATGTCGTCGCCGCGATGCGCGGACTGACCACCGCGCTGCCCAAGATAGGGCTCTTCACAAGCGCAGCCACCCACATCAGTTCTCTGCTGGAGATGTGTGCCGATGACGCCGCCGCGCGGCGACACGGTCGTCAGCCTCTCCTGGCGGGTCTGTTGACCCTTTCAGGCGCCCACACGCCGGCCCACGGTTTGGCTGCCGCCGGCGTTGCCGTGCTCGCCCGCGCCGAGCGGTTATCGGATCCACCCAAGGGATTCGCACGAATCCAAACCCACCTCACGCTCAGCGGTGCGGTCGCGGCGATGGCCGCTACCCCCTTGGCCATCGTCGCATTATCACTGTCGGGTGTATTGATCTGCTTCGCGTGACCCGCTAGCGCACCCGACTCGGTCCATCGCTATTCTGCCCGGCGCGCCTCGAATGCTTTGCTGCACACCAGCATTGCGGTCGAGGATGCGACCATAACGGAGGACGCTTGGCTCTACGCGTCTAGAAGTACGAGAGTCCCGCGGCAACGGCGAGGTCAGTGGAGGTCGGATCGGCCATGAGTAAGGCCACCACCACCAACCCCAAGGCCAGCAGCAGGGCAGCCACGATCCATCGGCGAGCCAGTCGTCCCCTCTGCAGCGCTCGGGGCTGTCGGTCCCAACTCCACCGCGGCCCGCCGCAGGACACGGACAGTGCGCTCTTCACGGCACCAATCTACTATGTCACTACGTATGTGACCATCGCTTCATGGGTCAACCGATACGAGGTGTGGTGATGGCTTACGAAGAACGCGGTCACGGGACCCTTTGCCGATGTTTGCGTGAACCAGCTGATGTGCTGCGTACGCTCGAACTGACCACTCGTATTCGTGGCCCATTCCGCGTGATATCCGTCGCATTCGGACTTCTGATCACGATTGCCGTGGCGGGATGTGGCAAGACAGAAGGCGTTTCGGCGCAACGTCCTTCAAACACCTCGGTTGTCACCGCCGAAGAAGCACACACCCGGTTCGACGTCTTATTCGCACGCGACATCATCGACCACAACGCACAAGCTATCGCGTTGAGCAACCTGGCTATCGTCAAGGACGGTCTCGCGCCCGAAATCGTCGACATCGCAAGCCGAATCACCGACAGCAGCTCCCGCCGCACCGATGAGCTGCAGGCGCTTCTCCTGGACTGGGGATTCGCCCCCATGAGCGCGGACTCAGCTCCTCCAACTGGCGCACCGAACCTTCCCGTTCGGCCAGGCGAACACCCCCTAGCCACCGAGATAGACTTTCGCCGCTTGACCGATGCGGCCCAAGCGCGCGCGGCGGACGTGTACCTCGAACTGATGATCAAGCAGCACCAGTTCACGATCTCTGCCGCGCGTGATGAACTTCAATCAGGGTCACACCCCGATGCGATGGCCATTGCCCGATCGCTCGTCGAAAGTCAGCAGGCCGAGACCTCTGTCATGGAGGCACTGCAACGCTGAACGCTCCGGCAGCGACGTGCGTCACGGCGCCGGGATGCACTCCCAAGCGTTGCCGACATTGAGCGTCAGTTGTGCTCGTTGCCAACGCCTTGCGCCCCGATGGTTCGTGGCGGCTGGTGCAGTCCGCGCAGGAATGCGTTGTACGCAGCCAGTTCCGCGTCGCCGCGTTCGACGTCGGCTTCCCTCTTCTCCGACTCCGACTCCTCATCACGACGCCAGCGGATGGCGAAGATCAACGTGGTCAATAGCGCGACGGGCTCGCCGTATGACCACGCCAAGGCGCCGGCAACCGCCTGATCGGCGACCGGGTCGACGTTCCAATTCGCCGGAGGTTGCGCGAACGTGTCGGTCAGCGCCCGCGGTGCCATCATCAGGATCACGCCGATGAAAACGTGCAGCGGCATTTCGACGAATATGTCGAAAAATCGACCCAAGTTGCTCTGCCGGACCGGCAGCGGACCGGTCGACAGGATCGGCAGGATGAAGAGCAGGCCGCTGGCAAGGAAGAACACCTGCAGTGCGACGTGACCGGCAACACTGGCCGCCGCCGCGTCGAAGAGGTCGGACAGGTAAAGACCGTAGTAGCTGAGAAGGAACACCGGAATGGTGAAACCGGGGTGCAACACAACCCGGCTCGCCCGGCAACGCAGCGCGCCTAAAACAACGATCAAGACGTAACGCCCAGCGCCGCGATGGGGTGTCGACCTGAGCAGGAGCCGGCCAGGTGCACCTAACACCAGCAGAGGCGGGACGAGTATCGACAGCGTGAGGTGCTGAAACATGAAGGCACTGAACAAGCGGTAGCCATAGCTGTCGATGGCAAGCCCGGTCACCGCCGCCAAGGCGATGCACCCTGCGAGAAAGCTCACGGTTCGCGTCCACGCCCACTGCTGACCCTGCGACCTGACGACCCGAACGGCGAGCAGATACCACACCGCCAGAGCGGCTGCCACCACTGGAAGTAACGGGACCGGCGGCGGCAACCAGCCGAGCATCGCCGATATCGACGGCGGTGACGTCGGAAGCACCACTTGACCAATCAAGGGTCCTCCCAACAGAGAGGTTGTGCGCAATGCCCCGACATCGACCGGCTCAAGAGGTTGACAGAGACCGCGGCGCGGTCACCGTTCACCGTGGCGACCCGATGTCGGTGGCGGGCTCGGCGGCAAGGCGTCGAACCACGGGTTCAAGATCCTCGGCAAGCAGCGCCCGCAGAAACACCGCGGCGACGCGATGCGCCCGATCCAACACGATCGTCGATGGGATCACGGTGGTGGGATATCTGGCCCCCAGGGCAATCATCGTGCGCATCGGCGGGTCATAGATCGATGGGAAGGTGACCTTGCGGTCAACAATGAAGTCGACCGCGGCTTGGCGGTTGTTGTCGCGGACATCGATGCCCACAAAAGCGACTCCCGCGTTGCGGGTCGCGTCGTACACCGTCTGCAATTCCGGCATCTCGGTTCGACATGGACCACACCACTGCCCCCACACGTTGATCACCACCACCTGACCGGCGAAGTCATCGACGGACACCGTGCGATTCGGGTCCAACAGGTCAGGTCCGCGTATCGGTCCGGGACTACCCCGGCTTTGCGGCGGGTCATAGTAGATATCGACTTGCCCTCCTGGCGAAACGAATTCGAACGTGCCACCCTGCGCGACCGCGTCGTCGCCACTCGAACACCCGGACACTGCGGCACCAAGCAGCACCGCACTAACACCCGCAATAACGAGTCGTCGTATCGCCGAAGAAACGGATGCGGTTCGGCCTCGGCCCCGCACACGTTCATCGTCCGCGTCGATCCTCGGGGGACGTAATGCAGAAACCTGCGGATGACCTATCTCACGTTTCATCTTCTTCCAACCCTGCCGCGAATCGGGTCGCGCGATCCGACCCGGGAGATTGCCACGCGTGACGTGCGTCATCGCCAGAATTACCTCGAGGCACTCGACGTCACACCCAATGCTTCGTGGTCCGTCGACAAAACACGTTCTACGGACAGACTACGTACGATGGTAACGACACGAGTTCATGGCGAATGACGGGATAAACACAATGAGGCGGATCGGCTCCGCGGCCATCCATCGGCGCAGGGGCCTCGGGTGGACGACGTTGGTGCTACTGGCAATCGCCGGCGTTGTCCTGGGGGTTGGCGCCTGCGGCGGTTCGACGCCGCCGCAACTGCCCCAGGCCATCATCGACAAGGGCACACCCTTTGGCGATTTGCTCGTGCCGAAGGTGCAGGCGTCCGTGATTGATGGCGCGATCGGGGTTCCGGTTGAGTCACCGGTGACCGTTACCGCCGACGCCGGGGTGTTGGGGGCAGTGACATTGGTCAATGAGCAGGGTCGTGTCGTCGCCGGCGAGATGAGTCCTGACGGTGTCACGTGGAGTTCTGCCGAACCGCTGGGCTACAACCGGCAGTACACGCTCAACGCGGAAGCGCGTGGGCTGGGTGGGGTGGCACAGACCAGTGCTACCTTCGAGACCCATTCGCCGCAGAACCTCACGATGCCGTATGTGCTACCCAACGACGGCGAAGTCGTGGGCGTCGGGCAGCCCATCGCCGTGCGCTTCGACGAGAACATTCCTGACCGTCTCGCTGCTCAGCAGGCGATCATCGTCACTACGAATCCTCCTGTTGAGGGCGCGTTCTACTGGTTGAACGATCGCGAGGTTCGTTGGCGGCCAGCGCAATATTGGAAGCCGGGAACGTCGGTCGACGTCCAAGTTAAGGCCTACGGGGTTGATCTAGGTCAAGGATTGTTTGGCCAGGACGATGCCTCCACACGCTTCACCATCGGCGACGAGGTGATCGCAACCGCTGACGACACCACCAAGACGATGACCGTGCGGGTCAACGGCAATGTCGTTAAAACCATGCCGATCTCCATGGGCAAGGACAAGACGCCCACCGACAACGGCACGTACGTCATTGGCGATCGATACTCATTTCTGGTGATGGACTCTTCGACCTACGGCGTGCCGGTGAACTCACCTGACGGTTACCGAACCGAGGTCAACTGGGCCACCCAGATGTCCTACAGCGGGATCTACGTCCACGCCGCCCCATGGTCGGTCGGCAGCCAGGGGCGCGCCAACGTCAGCCACGGCTGCCTCAACGCCAGTACGGAGAACGGCAAATGGTTTTACGACAACACCAAACGCGGCGACATCGTCGAGGTCGTCAACACGGTGGGGCCCACCCTTTCTGGTACTGACGGACTCGGCGACTGGAACATCCCTTGGGACCAATGGAAAGCGGGAAACGCCACCGTAACTGGTTAGTAGCGTCGAACGTTGTAAATCGGAGCCGACGAGATCGGCGCCACCTTGACGGGAGTGCCGTACGTCGAGGCGTGCACCATGTTCCCGTCTCCGATGTAGATTCCCGCATGCGAGGCGTCTGAATAGAAGGTGACGATGTCACCGGGCTGGACGTCGGACGTGGCCACGGGCTGTCCACCGGCGGCCAGGGCTTGACTCGACCGAGGCAGCGATTTGCCGTTCTGTAGGAATGCCCACTTGATGAGTCCTGAGCAGTCGAATGCGTTCGGTCCGGTCGCGCCCCAGGAGTACGGGGATCCGACGCGGGTCAACGCGGCCTGCACGACCGCCGCACCTTCGGGCGAGCCGGTCGGTCCCGGCGCGACCGGCGGCAGTCCCATCTCAGGCAACGCGACGATGGCGGGGTCCCCCGCTGGTGCAGGCGGCGGCTGAGGCGGCACCGGTCCAGGGTCCGCCAATGCGGCACGCTGATCCGGAGTCAATGCTCTGTACTGAGCCTCGACGTCTGCGATCTGGGTGCGCAGCCGACTCTGCTCGGCCTGCAGACCGGCACGGACCGCTGACGCCTGTTCTGCTGCCGTCCTGGCACCGAGCGCCGAAGATTCGGCCGCGCGGGCAGCACTCTCGGCACGGGTTGATGCGGCGCGATAGGCCGCGACGCGGTCCGACATCTGGGTGGCCATCAGGCGGTCGAAGGAGAGTTCGTCGAGCAAGCTTTGCGGAGACTCTGCGGCCAGCGCAGCGCTGATGCCGCTGGTCGCACCTCCCATGTAAGACGCGGCCGCCACCTGGTCCACGATGTCCTGATACTTGCGCAGATCTGCTCGCGCCGCGGACAAGGCCTCAGCTTCGGCGCGCTGGCGCTCCTCGGCTTGGCGTTGTGCTGCCAGTTTCGCCTCGAGGTCGAGCTCGGCGGAGTAGATGGCTTCCGAGGTTCGCTCGGCCTCCCGAGACAGCTCCGTCATGCGGGCCAACGCATCAGCGGCTGGGTCGGCCCGGCCGGTGCCCGTCGAGTTGCCGAGCGTCAATGCAAGCACGATCGCCACGACGAGAGCACCCGCCGATCGGCATATCGCGCCAGGGCGGTCCATCTTCAAAGCACAGATCCTCACACCGCAGGGCCATCTATGGTCTAACTACGTAGGTCACAGAAAGGTTACGAGCGAAGGCGTCCAATGTCCATTCTCGCAGGAGGCGCCGGGCGTCGCCCAGACCACACTTGGCGCCTGACGCGACCCCTCGATACGGCCAAAGGCGCACTAGCGGATGGTGTTTCGTCCCTCATGGTCAGCGGCATCAAGATCGTCGATACCGCAAACTACTATATGCAATAGTATGCAGTGACTCAGTAGATCACGTGTGAACTCGCTCGAGGGACGGCTATGACAAGTGGAACCGCCATAACGGCCCGGGTTCATTCCCTGAATCGACCCAACATGGTTTCCGTCGGGACCATCGTGTGGTTATCCAGTGAGCTCATGTTTTTTGCCGGCCTTTTCGCGATGTACTTCACCGCTCGTTCCCAGGCTGACGAGTGGCCGCCGCCGCCGACCGAACTGAACCTGGCGCTCGCGGTACCAGTGACATTGGTACTTATCGCCTCATCGTTCACTTGTCAGATGGGTGTCTTCGCCGCCGAACGTGGCGACGTATTCGGCCTGCGCCGGTGGTATCTCGTCACCTTCGTCATGGGTTTCTTTTTCGTACTCGGCCAGGGCTACGAGTACATGAACCTGGTGCATGAAGGAACCACCCTCTCGAGTAGCGCCTACGGCTCGGTCTTCTACCTGACCACTGGTTTCCACGGATTGCATGTCATAGGCGGTCTAGTCGCCTTCGTCTTTCTGCTCATGCGCACGCGGATGAGCAAGTTCACCCCGGCCCAGGCGACGGCCGCGATCGTCGTCTCGTACTACTGGCATTTTGTGGATATCGTCTGGATCGCACTCTTTGCCACCATCTACTTCGTGCGGTGATGACCGCAACGCCGCACCCGCCCCATCGAGGAGTCAGCCGTCGCCGCGTTCGTCAAGCCATCATGCTTGTGTTCGGCGCCGTACTCATTGGACTGATCTCGAATGCTGTGCCTTCTGTTGCTGCGGAACCTTCGGCGCAGTCTGCATCGACGACAACCTCGCAAAGCCCTGCCGTCCCCACCCCAACCAAGCACTCCTACGACGACTCTCACAGCGGGCAACAACCCGAAGGCGCGAGCCCTGCGCTGTGGATCCTGGGGGGCGCGCTCTTGGGTCTGATTGCCATCGCGGTTATCTTGCTTCGGGCCGGCAAGACTGAACGCCACCACCTCACCCGAAGCGCATCAGCGTCCCCGCCGATCGTCGTTAACCCCCGAACAACAGATACAAGCCGGTGAAGGTGTATCCAACCATGGTGAGCATCATCGCGAGCTGTCCGCTGATTTGATTCTGCTTCGGAAGCAGCCGCAGCGCTCGATCGTGCGCGGCGATCACAGCCACGATGTGGCCTATCACCACGCAGGACACCTTGATAGTCCACAGCACCGAAGGGTGCTGGGACAGCACGTACACCACATCGGTCGAATCCAGGCCGAGCAGCTGCCACCCGCGCCCCAGCGGATCGGCCAACCGGACGATCGTCTCCTGACCACGCTCCACCAGATAGGAGATGTAATGGGCGAAGATGTAGCCGACGACGATCGGTATCAACGAGTGAGCCAGTTCGCCGGGTAGTTGCCGGCGGCGGTCCGGGCCCACTCCGCCAGTTGCCCTTGCGGCAGCCCAAAAGGTCACGCCGACAACGGACACGAACACCACCAAACCGACAGTTCGCAGCACAGACGCCGCCCACGCGTCGCTGAACACCGGTAACGAGGCCGCGTGCCGATCGACGAAATTACGGAACACAGGTGATTGCGAGAAGCTGTCGAAGGCCGTGGAGCCAAGCAACACCGCGAGGACAGCTACGCTTCCCGGACGAATCGGCATGGTCGGTAAGTGGTCCATCGGACTGATCGCCGTGATCCGGCCGGTCACGGGGCTGCGCCGAAATGGGGCGAGCCGCGACACTGCCATGCTGTAGACCTCGAACGGGTCGGCCCGGGCGAACCAGCGCGAACCGAAGGCCCAGGCGCCCAACAACATTAGGACCGTGTAAGAGAGCAGCCACGCTTTGATCGCCGTCAGCGAGCCGGGGTCCGGGCTGGCCAGTTCGAGCCAAACGAAAGCCAAGAGACCGAATGCCGCCGGCCAGTACCCCCACGACTTTGGATAATCACGCAACGTGAGCCGGTCAGATGACTCACGACGCCTCCCGCAGAGCAATCGATACAGCGTGCGCACCGGCGAAATGACTCTCCACACCGGGCCCACAATTACCGACACCGCCACCAGCCCAACCCAGAGCAGCACGTAGAACACCCCCGGTAGGGCGTTCTCACTACCGTCGGGTCCGAAGACCGCCGCGACGACCACCCATACCGCGAAGAGCAGCGCTGCCAGCGACACCATCCATCGCAGCACCACAGAGTCCACGGAGCGGGTAATCCACGTCGGTAGTTCGCGTCCCGGTTTGTTCGGGTCGAAACGTGGTGTCTTCCAAGCCAATGCGACCACAGCGAAAGTCGCGGTCAACGCCCACGCAGCGCCTATCAACGCGAACGACAGTGGCACCGGAAGGTCTGTGGAACCGCCTACGCCGTGCGCCAGCACGTCCACGCTCAGCGCAGGTGTCACGGCCGAACTTGAATCGTCACGACCGTGCGATTGAGGTCATGTAACTCGATGTCGACCTGGCCCGGAACGTCAACCGTGAACTCGAACTGCTGGCCCGGCCGAGGCTCGACCTGAAAAGTGTGCTCAGGCACTGCATGGACATGCAGTGAGTCCGAGACGTCGCTGTCGACCTTCAGAACGATCGGCTTGCCGACTGTGCCCTGCGCCTGACCGTTCGTCGGCGTGACAATTCCACCTGCGATGTCGATGTCGACGATCGTGCCGTCAACGGCCGCCGCGGACGGCGGGGTCGATGTAGCGGGCGACTTGGTAGAAGAACTTGATGACGAGTCGGAGGCGGGCGTCGCGGCCGGATCGCTGGGAGAACCACAGCCGCCCAATGCGCCTGTGAGGATCGCTGCAACCATGACGACGACATGTGGCGCCCTGACGCTCACTCAGCATCGTTCCTTTCCTCCTCCGACTCTTTCACGCGGTCGGCGGCGACAGGGTTTCTGCGCCTGTCCCGCCGAACCACGTAGATGACGACACCTACGACCACGAACGCCGGACCAAAAGCAGGCAGCGACATCCACAGCCCGACATCGGTGGCGACGTACGATACGTCGCTTGCGGCTAGCACGCTCATGGGGATGCATCCTGATAGCCAGCTCGCGCTCCGCGACGGCGAATGAGTCGAGGTCTCGACATCGGCTCGGCCCCCCATTGATAGACGACAGCATCGCGGCAACGCGTTTGCATGTACCGGCCACCTCCGTACGTACCATCCCCATACGTAGGTGTCCGAAACATACACTCGGGTGTGCTGAGCGTCGCGAGGTGTCACCGTCGGCGCCAACCGAGATGAGGACTGTGAAACTACCTTTGCGCACTATCGTTGCCAGCCTGGGGATGCTGATTCTCTGGTCATCTGGGACTGGAATCGCTGCGGCGCACACCGCGCTCGCTAGTTCTGACCCCGCCAGCGACGCGACCGTCACGACGCCGCCGGCTGCCATCGTGTTGACCTTCAACGAGGACATCAGTCCGCAGTTCGCGAGTGTCGTCGTAAGCAGCGCTGACGGTCGCAATTGGATATCCGGCTCCCCACAGGTGGAGCGACAGCGCCTCACCTCGGCCGTCGGGCCAGACCGGCCAGGTAACGGCGTCTACACCGTCGGCTACCGGGTGGTCTCAGCAGACGGCCATCCCGTCACCGGCTCCTATAGCTTCACGATCGCCGGCGTTTCCGAGGAGCCCCCGCCCACCTCCACGCCGGCCCCGGTCGCACCAAGCACCGCAGCGTCGCCGCCGTCCGCGTCAACTCCTGCCACATCGGACACCAGGACGACGGTGATAACCGCAGCTGTCGCGGGCCTGGCCCTGGGCGGAGTGATCGCGTTCTGGCAGTCGCGGAGACAGAGACGAAAGACCGTCACGATCGACAAAGCGACGCTATCCCCGGACCCGACGGACCCATCCTGAGCGTTAGCGAACGACCGGCTCGTGCGTCGCTAGCCGTTGCGGTAACAGAGGCGTGCCCCCATCGAGAATCCAGGGACGATCAAGGGAGATTCGGGCCGCTTGAGGCGGTCAGGCGAACACGAAACCCTGTTGTCTGGCTGCCCTGACAACGGCGTGTACCTACGATCTTCATCCTAACGGTAATACCCCCTAGGGGTACTTGCGCTCTGCCTGTCGCGTCGCTACGGTTCAGGTACTCCGGGTACCCCCCGGGGGTATATTAAGGAGAGCGCGATGACACCCACGACGACAACTATCGACTGGCATCTTCAGGGTGACTGGTTCGATGTCTGCAGCTGCAGGTTGCCATGCCCCTGCAGCTTCGCCCAAGAGCCGACGCACGGCGACTGCCTGTTCACCCTCGTCTGGCATGTACGCGACGGCCACTTGGGCGGCGTCGACCTCAGCGGATTGAACGTCATATCCCTCGGCGAGTTCACCGGCAACATGTGGATCGGTGACCCGAACGCCAAGATGCGACTCATGTTCTACATCGACGAACGCGCTGACGCCGCGCAACGGGACGCCCTGGAACGCATCTTCACCGGGAAGGAGGGCGGCTGGCCAGCTCAATTCGCCTCTCTTATCGAGGATTTACGCGGGATCGCATATGCCCCGATCTCATTCGACGCCGCTGATGATCTGGCTTACTGGAAGGCCGAAATTCCGGGAAAGGTCGACCTGCATGTTGCGGCGCTTACTGGGCCGACAGCCGATCCTGACCGGCGGGTCACCACAACAAATGCCCCGGGCGCGGAGGTCGGTCCGGGACAGGTCGCCACGTGGGGCGTCGTCGAGAAAGACGAGGCGACGGGCTTCGACTGGTCACGTCCACATCGGGCCGGCTCGAGCAAGCACTTCCCGTTCGACTGGCGACCGGACACCAGTGCACCGTCAACAAGCGACTCGTTCACAGCAAGCGAGTCATCTTGCAAGTGCCAGGTCTAACCCCGTGAACGGTCCACCCCGGCGCTTCCGGCGTCGGGTGTGATTCCCGCCAGCGGGTCCAGCGGCGGAGAGGACTTCATGTCCCATGCACCGCTGCGCCGCTGGCACACCTCGCATCGATTGGTCGACATGCTCACCGGATCCTGCTCATGTCTGCTTGCCGCACACCCTGCAAGTCACTGCTCGACACATCGTTACTCCTACATCCCCGAGCGGTACGCACTGTGGGATGCGTCTCTCGGCACTTGACACAAATACCCGTGGGGGTATGTTTACACCGAGGGTAACAATACCCCCGTGGGTATAAGGAGTTGGCGATGGTCGGAGACGAAGAAGCCATCGGCGTAGTGCTGAACCGGCTACGCCGTGCGCACGGTCAACTCGCGGGCGTGATCTCGATGATCGAATCAGGCCGCGACTGCAAGGACGTCGTCACCCAATTGGCCGCAGTGTCCAAGGCTTTGGACAAGGCCGGGTTCAAGATCGTCGCCACCGGACTGCGGCAATGCCTGACCGGTGAGACCCCCGAGAA
This sequence comes from Mycobacterium gallinarum, assembly GCF_010726765.1. NCBI lineage: Bacteria > Bacillati > Actinomycetota > Actinomycetes > Mycobacteriales > Mycobacteriaceae > Mycobacterium > Mycobacterium gallinarum. The sequence goes on along the minus strand of NZ_AP022602.1, from coordinate 122,757 downwards.
CTCACAACCAATGACCGAAGCGGAGTTGGAGAAGCTGTTCCTCGCGCTCGCGTAAAGCCCACTACACCACTAAAGCTCAGGAGAATGACATGAGTTACGCACTGTCGACCACACTGCACACTTCGTTCGAGGACGCCGTCGAGCGCACCCGTAAGGCGTTGTCGGATCAGGGTTTCGGGGTCCTCACCGAAATCGACATGAAGGCGACGTTAAAGGCCAAGCTAGGTGAAGACATGGAGAACTACCTCATTCTCGGCGCGTGTAATCCGCCGCTAGCGCACCGCGCGGTCAACGCCGACAGGCAAATCGGCCTGCTGCTGCCCTGCAACGTCGCCGTCCGCACCGACGTGGACTCGGACAACACGGTGATCATTGACGCGATGGACCCGCAGGTGATGGTCCAGCTATCCGATCAACCTGGCCTGCGCGCAGTCGCAGACGAAGCCGCCACCAAATTGCAGGCCGCAATCAAATCCCTCAGCGAGGATGCTGCGGAGTAGGCCAGGAATCCAGCGGACTCTACGACTGCACACGATAATGACCATCGCCCTCGCGCTCGTCGTCGGCGCTGTCATCGGCGTCCTACTTGGACTCCTTGGTGGCGGCGGATCGATCATGGCCGTACCAGCGTTGGTCTACGCCCTGGGACTTGGCACCTCGCAAGCAATCCTGATTTCGTTGATCGTGGTCGGCGTGGCGTCCGCCTTCGGTGCCGTCCCGAAAGTGCGCGCAGGCCAGGTGCAGTGGCGACTGGCCGGAATCTTCGCGCTATTCGGCATCCCGGCCACATTCGTCGGATCAGTCATCAGCGACCACCTCCCCGAGGCGGCCATCATGATCGGCTTCGCCGCCGTGATGGTGGCAGCCGGGATACGGATGTTGCGGGACACCGGTGACACAGGCACCGCATGCGAAGTCGGCGATGAAGGGATCAACTGGCGGCGCTGCGCACCCCGATCCATCCCGACCGGCTTCGGTGTGGGTCTGCTCACCGGGCTATTCGGCGTCGGTGGTGGATTCCTGATCATCCCCGCCCTCGTGCTGATGCTCGGGGTCGAGATGTCGTTAGCCATCGGCACCTCCTTGGTCATCATCGCCGCGAACTCGGCGGGCGGTGTTGTGGCTCACCTGCGCGACGCCGAGATCAACTGGGCGATCACGGCGGCGTTCGTCGGCACCGCCATCGTCGGGTCGCTGATAGCCGGGCAACTGGGCACCAAACTCAACACCGACCGGCTGCGCCACTGGTTCGCGTACCTCGTCTTCATCGTCGCTGCCTACGTCGTCATCGACACAACACTGCTGCAACACGCAGCCCAATAACGAAAACCAAGGAGGAGAACCTCATGAAGGTGTCCATCATCGAAACTTCAGGACTCGGCGACCGCAGCTACATGGTCACCGATGGCGACGTCGCCGTCGTCATCGACCCGCAACGCGACATCGACCGCGTCCTCGACCTGGCCCGCGACAGCGGTGTCCGGATAACCCATGTCCTAGAAACCCACATTCACAACGACTACGTCACCGGCGGACTGGAACTCTCCCGAACCGTGGAAGCCGAATACATAGTCCCCGCCGGAGATGACGTCGAATACCAGCGCCGCGCCATCGCGGACGGTGACGTCATCGACGCAGGGTCAATCCAGCTACAGGCTGTCCACACTCCCGGTCACACCCACCACCACATGAGCTACGTGCTCCGCGACCGCACCGGCTCAGCGGTCGGGGTGTTTACCGGCGGCTCGATGCTGCACGGCACCACCGGACGCACCGACCTCCTCGGCCCCGCACACACCGACGATCTCACCCATGCCCAATTCCATTCTGTGCGGCGCCTGGCCAATGAACTCCCCGACGACGCCGAGGTCTACCCCACCCACGGGTTCGGCAGCTTCTGCTCGGCCACGCCCAGCAGCGGTGACTCGTCGACCATCGCCGAACAGCGCAACAACAATCCCGCTCTGACGCAGGACGAGCAGCATTACGTCGACGAACTGATCGCCGGGTTGTCGGCTTATCCCGCTTACTACGCCCACATGGGCGTCATCAACACGAGGGGCCCGGCACCTGTGGACCTCTCGATGCCCGAGCCGGTCGACCCCGCCGAACTGCGTCGCCGCATCGACAACGGCGAGTGGGTTGTCGACCTACGCAGCCGCACCGCCTTCGCCGCCGGTCACCTCGACGGCAGCCTCGGATTTGAGTTGTCCACGTCTTTCGTCACCTACCTCGGATGGCTCTTCCGATGGGGTGCCCCGCTGACATTGATCGGGGCAAATAGGGAGCAGATCGCCGATGCTCGACGTGAACTCGTCCGGATCGGTGTCGACAGCGTCACTGGTTCCGCGGTCGGCGACGTATCAGTGATGGCCAACGGCACCCCGCTGAGGTCCTATCGTGTCGCAGACTTCGGTGGCCTGGCCGCTGCCCTACAAGACGGCCCCGTCACCGTCCTAGACGTCCGCCAGGAGGGCGAACACAACGACAGCCACATCCCCGGTGCGATCAACATCCCCCTGCACGAACTCGCTGACCGGCTCGAGGAGGTGCCCAGCCGCGAAGTGTGGGTGCACTGCGGGTCCGGATACCGAGCATCGATCGCAGCGTCCATGCTCGATCGTCGGGCCCGGTCCGTCGTGCTGGTCGACGACACCTTCGACAGTGCAACGAAACTCGGCGTGGCCGCCTAAAGCGCACGGCCCCGGCGCACAACTTTTCTCGCAGAATCATCGGGAGTGGCCGGGGCCCCAGGATGCGAGTGTGATCTCCGCAACCGCAGCCCGGCGGCGGGTTGTAATCCATCGGCAAGCCGTCGGCCGTCGAGGTTAAGGCTCAACACTGCCCAAGCCAAGCCGACGTCGCCCGCGCTGCACACGTGATTTCATCTCGGACTATGAGAGTCCCGCCCGCTGCACGCATCGGCCCGACTCAGCGCGTCGAGATCGATCATCTCCTGATGCTCCTGAGGGCAGCCCGGCGAGCGGAGGCCCCAAGTACGCGGACGGCTCCTGCACGACAATCAGGGTCATCCTCATCGAGCGGTGCCCCGCCATGATCCTGCAGAGTCACCGTCAGATGGACATCAGAACCTATGAACAACCAAAACTGATGGATAACATTCGTTATCCATCAAATGTGCGATTATTGCTTCATGACACCGGTGCCGGGCCGCCTTGATGATGATGAATCGCCCTACCCCGGGTGGTTTCTGGCGTTTCTGGCGGATCGAGCCATCCGCAAGCCCTCACCGCATACCACCAAGGCGTACCGACAGGATTTCGTTGCAATCGCTACCCTGCTAGCCGGTGATCCCGGGATTGTCAGGCACTTGACGCCAGCCGCTATCACGAAGGATGCGATGCGGGCGGCTTTCGCGGAATATGCCGACACCCATGAGGCGGCATCTATCCGGCGCTGCTGGTCAAATTGGAACACGTTGTGCGACTTCCTCTATACCGGCGAGCTCATCACGGGCAATCCGATGCCGCTGATTGGCCGACCCAAAGTGGCGAAGACACTCCCGAAAGGGCTAGGAACTGAAACGATTTCCGAACTGCTGAATGTGATCGACCGAGACCACGGTTCCGCGCGTCACTCCGACTGGGCTGAACGCGACCGGATGATCGTGCTGACGGCGGTGCTCGCCGGATTGCGCGCAGACGAGCTTGTGCGCGCCAACATCGGCGACGTCCGACCGACAGACGACGGCGGTGTCCTTCATGTGCGGGGCAAAGGAAACAAGGACCGCCGAATACCGGTGGAATTCGCACTGATTCACGAACTCGAGGGCTACCTAAAATCTAGGGCGGTCCGCTTTCCAGCCAGCGTCAAACGCCGGCGGCTCACTGACGACGGACTGGCCGCCTGGCCCGCCATGGCCCCACTATTCGTCGGCAGTGACGGTCTACGCATCACCCGGGGCACCCTGCAGTACCGAGTGCTGCGCGCCTTCAAGAAGGCAGGGCTGAACAGCCAACGCGCGACGGGGGTTCTGGTGCACGGCTTCCGGCACACGTTCGCCACCGAACTCGCGAACGGCAACGTCAGCGTCTACGCGCTGATGAAGCTTCTCGGACACGAGTCGATGGTGACGTCGCAGCGCTACGTCGATGGCGCGGGAACGCAGAACCGCGCAGCAGCCGCTAAGAACCCGCTGTACGGCCTGATCGACAAGCAGCGGGAACAGTAGCTCCTGCGGTTTCTGGGCAGTCTGTCCGACCGAGGCTCGGCTCCGGAATGCAAGCCGAGACCCTGTCACCGATCCGGCGTCGCGAGAATCTTGAAGAGCATGTTATTGATGTCGGTGAGGGCTTGGACATCAATCCGGCGGCGGCGTGCGCTTAGTCTGGTCTTGCGCATGCTAGTGACCAGTCCTGGTGCAGCCCAGTCACTCTCGCCTAGATCCACGCCAAATCCGGTGTCGGGCTCGGTGGCGAATACCGGCACGACGATGACTGTCGGCTCACTTGGAATCTCGTTGTACACGGTGGAGGAGATGACAAGCACGCTGACACCGGCGTCGGTTGACCAGATGTCGCCCCGCCGCGGGGAGTGGCTCAACGCTCCGCTAACTCATCGAGATTGCGGTCTGCCCACGCCTCGCTGAACGCCGTTGCATCGGGGTGTGCTCGCATCCACTCATCGTGTGCCGCACACCGACGCCGCATATCCTCAATATCGAGGAGGCTCTCGATCCAGGAGTTCATCGACAGCTGATCTTCGTCGGCATATCGTTTGACGGACTCGTACGCCGTATCGGACAAACGCAACGTGATCATTCTTGCCACTGCATCATGCTAGCACTGGACGCTAGCGATGCCAGACAGGACACGTTGCAGTGAGCCCCAAGAAATCCACCTAGGGACTTTTTGGATAGTCGGTAAGGGACGAACCTGCTTTTGTCACGTGACAACATCTCGTCAGAGCGGCGGCATGCTGTCATTTGCTCCAAGTGGCGAGATCTCTAAGCCGCCGCTTTTTGGTAGTCGCTCGGACTGGCATGCAATGTAACATCCGTTATGTCAACTCTAAGTTGGCGGTTGCGCATACTGATACTTGACATCAGCGCAGTTTCTCAGAATGCTTGGCGGTATGGCAACCCCTCGCCTCGTGGAGCTGATCGACCGCTACAGGAACGCGCATGGAGTCAGCGAGGCCGAGCTGGCGCGTCGTATCGGTGTCAGCCGCGAGAATCTGCGCAAGTGGCGAATCAACGGTGTGAGCCGGCTGCCGGACCGCACGAATCTTGCTGCGGTGGCGCGCGTTATCGGCCGCCCGTATCGCGAGGTCCTCTCGGCGGCACTATTCGACACCGGGTACCTCACCGACGACCAGGCCGCCATCCCGCGGCCCCACGACGAGGTGCTCCACGACGCCATCAGCGTACTCACCGAAGCCAGCCGCCTCACCAATCAGCCCATGCGCCAAACGAGTTCAGGTCAATGGGAACCCGACCCCGACCCACGCTCGGCGCTACCGATCGACTGGGCCGCCTTCGTGACCGAGGCCCTGGCCGGCGCAGCAGCCAACGCCGGCGGCATCGACACGATTTTGGCCGGTCGGCCTGGATCCTGGGAGGCCTCCGTGGTGGGCGACGCCCTGCGCGCCGCGGTCGGACACGACGAATGGGATCTATGGCGCCACCGCACCGAACCCGTGAACGTCGTCCTGAACCCCGAACGCATTCTGTTCGACCATGATTCGTCGAACGATTTCGAGGAAATGGACGCCGCCGAAGCCGAGATCGAACGTCGCGTCAACGCGATTCGCCCCGGCATCATGTACTCCGGTGATGCCGATCCCCAGCTTTACCAGTGGGCAATCGACCTCGGATATGAGGTCAGGCCCGGTTCTCCCCCACCGCCACCAACCGTTGAACAGATCGAGGCATGGCAGGCAGCCGAGCGAGAAAACCCCACGCCGCTCAGCGCCGAAGAGCAAGCCCAAGAGGACGCCATCGAGGCCCTAGGCGTTCTCCAAGATCGCCTGGCGGCGCAGCAGCGAGCCGACTTGGCGGACTACGGGAATCGGCTCGCCGATGCGGTACGAGAGCAGCTGGCCCCCCTCCATCTGCCCGTCCCGGTCACCGTGACCGTCGACCTCGACACCCCGTGGGATCAAGCACCGGAAACGCCAGCCCAGGGTTGGAGCACGGGCGCGATCGACACCGCCATCGCGGCCGCGATCGCGGCGACTCCCCCACCTGATTCGATGCCGGGCACCCTACTGGAACGCGCCGAAGCATCCCTTCGCCGCGAAGGAACGGACCACGGGGGCGACTGAACCCGATCTAGCCAAACGATCCAACTTGGTGCACCGCGATGTCGTACTCACCGGCCATAATCAGCGTATGGGCATAGAGCGCTGCGAACCCGACCAGCCGAAAACTGCTCCGCGCCGCGCACGGGAAGCGTTGTGGGCACTAGCCCCCGCCGTCATATTCGGCTACACCGCCTGGCAGCTCGCCTGGGGCGTCGCCGACTTCGCCGAAATGCCGATCGTCGGCAGAATCGTGATGTGCGTCTTCTTGGCGATGCTGGTGTGCGGCTTGGTCGCCCAAGCCCTGGGCAGAACACCCAGCCACACGCCGCGGCGCGGACCGGTTCGCAAGGAGTGCAGCGTCTGCGGCCGCACCGCCATCGAGGCGTTTGTACCGGACGGCGCATCGGGGGGTGGCGCTGCCTGCGCGCTAAAGCCTGCGCAGCAAGAGCACTGAGGACAGACCTCAGCGGAACCACCGCTTAACGTAACGCCATCCCGGACGCGACGACGGAAGTCGCCGACGTGGACCTACTCCCCCAGTGTGCGACCGAGCTAGCCGGACGGTGTCGAAAGCGGCAGCGGGACAACGACTCCCCCGTAGTCCGCTGCGTAGCGGGCGGCCTCGTCGCGTTCCGTCGTCGGTGTACACCCGCACTGCGGCCGGCTTGCCGGGCACGCGGACCAGCATCGTGAAATCGCCCACGGACAGCTCCCCATTCCGCTTGCGAGGGGCCTGCCGCACGTGCCGACCAGCGCCATCGTCGCTCATAGGGCCATTGTCGCTGGTGCCGCCGACATCCCATCGACCAAACGCGCTACTGCAGCTAGCGCGAAAGGCGTTATCAGCGGTACACTGATCGATATGACCGTTGAGAAGGTTTCCAGCACTGATGCCAAGAATCGGCTCAACGCGCTACTCGCCGACGTCGAGCGGACCGGAAAGACGGTGATCATCACCAATCACGGTCGCGATGTCGCACGATTGGTGCCTGCTACCCCGACCCCGCGACAGTTCGGCCAAATGCCGAACCTGTCCTTCCCTCAGGACTTTGACGAGCCGTTGCCGGATGCCGAGCTTGCCCGCTGGGAGGGCGACGAGTCGCCGTGAACATCCTGTTGGACACCCACATCTTGCTGTGGCTGCTCAGGGAACCGACCACGCTGGATCCCGAAGCGCTCGCACACCTGGGCGACCCCACCACTTCTGTCTGGGTGAGCGCCGCGTCAGCCTGGGAGATTGCGATCAAAACTCGGCTAGGACGGCTTGACGGCTCAACGCTGTTGGCGACCTGGCCGAGGCAGCTGGAAGCAATGCGCGTCGATGACCTGCCGATCGATTCCGACGATGCGATCCTTGCCGGGCGACTTCCCTGGGATCATCGGGACCCTTTCGATCGGGTGATCGTTGCCCAAGCGCTGCGTCGCAACCTCACTCTCGCTAGCCGTGACGCGAAGATCCTGGATGCCGCGCTGACCCCGACACTGAAAGCCTGACGCGATTGTGAGCACGGAGGAGACGATGACTGCAGCGTACGAGTCGAAACCGCTTGCGGCGCTGCGCGTCTGCGCGGTCGGCGTTCTACTTGGCCTCGCATGCACGCTCATCACGGCGCTGAGTGCGTGCGCCCCTCTTAGTTCCCACGCTGCTGAAGCTACGCCAGCTCCACCAACGGCCACGGTCCTTCGCGTGGTGGACGGGGACACTATCGACGTCCGCGACGACAGCCGCGGCCGACTTCGTGTCCGACTGCTGGGCATCGACTCGCCCGAAGTTCACCGGCCGGGATGGTCTATCGGCTGTTGGGGGCCCGAAGCCGAGCGCTTCGCCACCGAAACCCTGACCGGACAACGCATCATCCTTAGTGCAGACCCCACTCAGGACACCCACGACCGCTACGGCCGCACATTGGCCTACGTCGAATTGGCTGACGGACGCGACTTCGCCGTCACCGCCGTGGCGGCGGGTATGGCGCGCTAGTACGTGTACGACGGCAAGCCGGTGAGCCGCCACCCCGAGATCGCGGCCGCCGAGAACGAGGCGCGCGCTGCCGGCCGCGGGCTATGGGGCCCGCCGTGTTTCGGCAACACCCAAACGGCTCCACTCTGATCAACCGCCTCTATGTCAACGAACTTTCAGTCACGAGGATCATGAGCGGCCCGGAAGCCGGGCTGGGTCTGCTCGATGAGCTTGGCGATCCGGACTGGTGGCGCAACCAGGCGATCCTGAGCACCCGTCTGCGTGATCTTGTTGCGGGCTTCGACAGCATCGGCTCGTTCACCATTCCCTACGCCCGGTTACCGAGGCGGCTGGGCGCCTACGCCGAGGACTTCCCTCGCTGGGCCGATGTCGCGGACCAAACTCCGCAGGCACTGCTTTCGCGCCCCAAGCTGGGCGCCGCGGCGGTCCGTGCGCTGATCGAAGCTGCGCAGCGAGCGGTCCAGGTCCAGCGAGATACACGCGTCGCCGGCCGGGTCGGAGCCGACGCCGCGGTGGCGCGCTTGGTCGGCCAGCTCAGCGATTTCGACCGCGAGATCCTTTCGGCACAGGTGTGGGCTCTGGACCCGGTTCCTCAGCACGTGGTGGCCGAACGCCTGGGGGTGCACGCGGTCTCTGTGAGCCGCAACCTACGCCGGGCGCGGGCGCGGTTCGCAGAGCTGCTCACCGATCCGGCACACCAGGAGGTTGGCGAGCACGCCAATCGGTTGCGGCGACGGTTGGGCCCGTATCTTCCCGTGGAGGCTGTCCACGCCGAACTTCGTTCTCTGGGCATAGAACCTATCGCTCAGACCGCCGGGGTCCTTCTTCATGTCGCCGGCCCTTATTCGCGCCGCGGAAGCTGGCTGGAGGACACCTCCACGCCTGCCGGAGGGCGGGGGCAGGTGCTCGCCGCCGTCGATGCGGTGTTCGGCGCCCAGGCTGCCCCCACCGCCGACACCCTGCTCCACGCGCTGACGAGCTTGGGACTACCGACCGAGGTAGCCCTGACTTACCTTCAAGGCCAGAAAGATTTGCGCCGCTTCGGCGACGTGTGGGTGCGGTGGAAAGGTGATACCGCCGCCAACATGACCGAGGCCGCGCTTCAGATCCTCGGGACCCCCGCGACCGCCGAAGCCATCCTCGCCACGATCAGAACCGGCGACACCGCAGGCACCAGCCTCGAGCGCGTCAGTGCGGTGCTCTCCCAGGATGACCGGTTCGTTCGCACCAGCCGAAGTACATGGGGGCTGCAGGCGTGGGACGTTCCCGAGTACGTCAACATCGTGCATGCGATCGGCGAACGCCTCGACGCCGCCGGCGACGAAGCCAGCGTCACCGCGGTGATCAACGAGCTTCGAGCGCGATATCCGGACGTCGCCGAAACATCCATCCGGGCCTACATAGGCACTCTGGCATTCGTCGTTGAAGACGGCGTTGTACGCCGGCGGGCCAAGGCTGATGGATGGCCGGCGGTGCCGCCGCTGAACACGGCCCGCGGTGCTTTCCGCAACGGGGCCAACGAAATTCGCGTAGCTGTGCTCGTCACGGCAGAGGTCCTACGCGGGTCGGGTCAGACCGTGCACACCGCAGTGGCCGACGCCGTTGGTGTCTCCCCGGGTCAGCAACGAATATTCGCCAGCCCGCACGGGCCAGTCACAATGTCCTGGAAGCTCGCGTCGACAACTGGAGTCAGCATCGGCTCGCTGCGCGCCCATGCCGCGGCCGTGGACGCGAGCGCTGGCGACACACTGGTGCTGGTGTTCCGGCTCGCCGGTGCATCACTGGACGTGCTCCGCGTCGGAGCTGAAGACCAGGGGACGGCGCGGTTGCAGAAGCTGCTCGGCCACGCGGTTCGCAAGCCCGCCGCAGCGCTCGCGACCGCCTTGAATTGTCGCCAAGAAGACGTCGGCGCGGTCCTTCGCCGCCGCGGAGATGACCAGCTAGCCGCCGTGTTCGACGACGACGCCAACTGAGCGCCGCCGACCGGGCTACGCGGACTGCTCGTCGACTGGGCTGACATCACCCGCAGGAAGCCACATAGTCGCGGTAGCGCACGAGCGGCGGTTCGGGCTCGACACATCGACTTCGACGACCGCGACCCATCCCCCATCGCTGCGCCTCAGCCACGCCACCAGACGGCCGAGCATCCGCGGCTCGATGAGTAGGCCACCGCTGCGAACCCATAGCGGCAGCTCGTCCATCCGCGCCCCGCTCGCCGGCAGGGCCCGGCCTGTGTGGACCCAAACTGGTCGGGACATCGAAAACAGGGTCGGATATTCGGCGGAACTGCTCCATCGGGCGAACATACGTTCGATTATGCGCCCTTGGGGTGTTCATATCTGCCTGGCTGGTGGCGAGCGCATAGGCGATGCGCTTATCTTCGGTGGCGTGGGTTTCTGGCAACAGCAGGTCAACGACCTGATGACGGGTATCGGCGGTCTGGGCGGCCTCAATCCGCCGCTGGAGACGCCGACGCCGGACCCCACGCTGCCGCCGTACCCGCCGCCCAGCTATTACCCGCAGATCCCGACCTGGGATGACCCCTCCCCGGATGTTCCGCAGTATCCGCCCTACATCCCCGAGCAGGACATGAATACCTCCTCGGGGATGCCGCGCTCCACCCTTGACGGTATCCACGGTGATGGCGGCGTGATCCTCAAAGAGCCGGGTGAGCTGGGTCCGCCGGCGTATCGGGATGGACCGAATTACACCGAGTCCCCGCCGGGGTCGGGTGTGTGGGTGCCCGACCACCGTCCCTATCCCCCGGGTTCGGTGTTGCCGGCTGGCTGGTCCGGTAAGGGCGCTGAGGAAGCCGACGCGACCGATGCCGCGCTGCGGAAAACGCGTGAGGCATTGAATCAGGCTGATCAGGGTCTGGCACAGAACATCACCGACACGCACACCGCCGATGCGCAGTCAAAGGCGCAGCTGCAGCGGATTCAGCAGGAGATCCAGCTGGGTGTTGCCGCCATGCAACCGAGCCTGGGTACTCCCGCCGGCCGTGAGCAGCTCGCCGAGTTCCTCGACCGTAAGGCCTCCGAGGCCAAGCAGGTCGCCAGCAATGCCCAGGAAATGTCGGCGCGGCTCGCGTCGAACTTTCAGACGGTCGGCCATCAGTTCGCCGCGGCGACCGATCCGTGGGATTGGGACGGCGAAACCGAGGAGTGGGAGCCGATCGATCCCGGCGGCGCGGGCGCCGGCCCGAATGTTGGGCCCGCGATACCCCCGAGCATCCTGTAGCCATCACAGCGGCACCGCATGCCCCCATAGCAGCACGAACAAAACAAGTGTTATGGCACCGCGACGCGCCTTGAGCTTATTACGGCTCCATACCATGCCTGTGGGCGGCAAACCTTCCCTCACGCGGCCTCAAAACGACACAGCGACAGTTAGCTGCCGACTACCGAGAACACCTCGCCAGGCACACACGTGAGGCCAGCGCACCGTGGCCGTGCTTACGAGCTCACGAGGCGCCAGGCAATCTATACTTCACAGCCCGCGGCGTCGTCGGGGCTACAGAGCTCAGACCAAAGGGGGAATAGGTGTCCGACGGAATGCCGGGCGAGACAACCGAAGCCGATGAGCAGGACGTACGCCGAAAGCTCATACTCTGGGTTCTGTTTCTGGTGAGCTGCACCCTGGTCATCTGGTATGCGCACCACCTCGGTATGCCCATAGTCACCGCCGTCGGCGGCACCATTGCCCTCTGGATTGCCTGCCTCACCATTCTGGCGCGGATGTTCGAGAAAAAGATCCTCAAAGCGCGTGTGTCCAAACCATTGTTTGCCGCCCTGTGCGCGGTTCTGCTCGTCCTCGCCGCCGGGACGAGCCTGGCCTTGGCCTGGGAACCGGTCACCGCAATTTTCTCCCAGCCGCAACAAGGCGACGCAGAAGCGCCGCCCGCCCCACCTCCGGGGCCGCCCCCGCCCACGTGTGAGGACGCCACCAACACATTTGCAACTGACTGGGGCCCCGATCGGCCTCTGATTTCGGCGAACCCAATCGGCCGCAGCTGGCCAAACGGTGCGGTGCCCGCATTCGACAACGTCATTCTCGGCACGCCGGGAGACCCCGATGATCCAATCGAGGATCTTCGAATACGAATGCTGACCGCCAACGACGCTGAATACACGGGGATAAACGGCTACTACGAGCGAGTACCAGTTGTTCCCGGCAGAACCTATCGCGTGCGCTTTTATGTGATCAACACCGGTGACCGAAACCTGGACACCACTGCCAGGGACACCGTTGCACGAGTCTTGCTCTCCTCCTGCCCCAGCACTGACGCACGAATCGTGGGCACCGTCGCTTCGTCCAATACAGTGCCGAACCAGATTTGGAGCACCGTACATTTCACATCCGACCGCCCCTTTCGCATGGTGCCAGCCGATCGCCCAGCCAAAATCTGCTTCCCAGCAGTTTCAGGGGGATGTACGAACACATACGGGTTCAACCCGGCCTCCGAATTGGCCAATCTCTACAGCGAAGCTGGACTCGCGATCGGAGCCAAGGGCTTCGATGGCGTCATTCCAGGAAGCGCGCAAGTGCCCATGCTTCTCTACTTCACGCCACAGTTCCAATAGACCTCGGCGCTCAGCGATTTCAGCGTCGCGATTGACCCGGATTGGTGTTGAAGCCCAGCACACAAGGCCTGGCGCGATGGTGATCTAGACGCGATCGCCGGCCATCCGGGCCATATGGATTTGCCCGACGGTGTAAGACATGTGCGGGCGGTGGATCGCGACAACCCGTGCCAGATCGGCTTGGTAGGAGCCGCCGCCCGGGTAGTCCGGGTCGGGCTCAGGCGCGGTGAGCAGCGGGTTGGCGTCGGCGTCGAGCAACTCGACCTCGTAGTAGGCACGCTGGCCCACCCGGTAGAGCGCTTGCAGCATCGGTACCAGCGACGGGTCGGGAACGCAGACAGCCCAGGCGTGAGCGAAGTCGCGGTCGGTGGTGACGTAGATCTTGTTCATGTCGTAGATCCGGCCGGAGGCAAGGTCAGGGTCGGCGGTGCGTTTGCGGCTCTCCACAACCGACATACGCAGCACGTCGGCGTACACACCTTGCTGGCGCGCGACCGGTAGTAAGAGGTCGCCGACGCGGCGGCCGCTCCAGCCGGCATGCCAGTACCGCACACCTGTCACAGTTCGGGTTCGCCGGCGCTTCTTGGCCACGATTGCCTCCTCGCGCAAACGATAACTACGCGCACCGACAGGTCCCGCTCCCAAAGCAGGCGGGTGGTGCTGGTTAGAGGGTGTTGAGTGCCAGGGAGACGCGTTCACGTTCGAGGTCGACCGAGACGACCATGACCGAGACCTCGTCGCCGACGGTGAAGACATCTGAGGGGTGGTCGTTGCGCCGTCTGCCCATGCGTGTCTTATGGATCAGGCCATCGCAGTCGCCGAGGTTAACGAACGCCCCGAAATCGGTGACGTTCGTCACCGCGCCCGACATTGTTTGTCCCACAGCGAGGCTGCGCAGCGCGGCCCTCTTGCGCGAGTCGGCCCGCGGGGATTGTTTATGCGGCCCGCGTTCGCGGGCGGCGGATTTCGCCGGCGCTTTGGCCGCGGGCCGGGTGGCTTTCTTCTGCGCCGACGGCGGCGCAGCCGCGCGGGTGCTCACACCCGGGCCGACTAGGGCGCGGTACTGCGCAGGCAGGGTGCCGATCACCTCAAGAGCGTGGCCGAGATTCTCGGTCATGTACCTGTCGTAGGCGCCGTCGGCGAGCACCTGGTCCTGGACGAGGTCGCCCTCTTCCTGCCGGTATTTGCGCGATCGGTCGCCACGAAACGACAGCCAGTTGAACGAAGTCTTGATGTAGAAATCATCACCCACAAGGACTTTCGCGTGCGTGTCGTCCACTTTGACGATCGCCAACCGGTCCGCTCTTTGTGCGGCGGCGTGCAGCTCCGCGATCGCGGTGCGGTCGGTCTTCTCGTTGTCGCCGAAACCCCAAAAGATGGTGACGTCGACCTTGCGCGCGAGCGCCTCCACACGGGATACCCATTGCGCGTCGACGACTGACCGGGTGATCCACGGGCTGATAATCAGCAAGCGGCGCTTGGAATTGGACAGGGCGTCATCCAAGCGTATCGGGTGCTCGTAGACACCGAGCCATCGAATCGCAGAGCGGTTGAGCACATCGGCGTCCTCGGCCTGTTCGGTGCCAATCATCGCGGTCTGCAACGCGATCACTTCGTCTCGGGACAGCCGCTGGCCGGGGTCGCCGACCGGTTCGTGGGGGTCCTCGACCGGGGCGGCCGAAATTCCGAGCCGTTCGACCGCGCCGATCGCCTCGAGTGCAGCGGCGTGCGGTTCGCTCCACACGCCGTCGATCTCCACGCCGAGCCGCAGCGTATTGGAGTCAATGTCCTTGAACACCAGCAGGATTGCGTCGTGGTAGTAGTTGCGGTTCTCGGTGACCCCGCTGACGCCCAGGATGCGCACGCTCTCGCCGCGCGACCCGAGCGCCGATGACACCGCGTCGATGCTGAGGTTCTCCAGGCTGACCGGCATGCTCGTTGCCGGCGGCATCAGGATGCGCCCGGGATCGGACTTGGCTTGCATTGCGCGGCGAAGCGAGTTCTTCTTCCACTCGGTGACCGTGTCGGCGAGCCGGTCATAGACCACTTGGATCGCCGTCGATCGGGGCCGGCGGATGTGGGCGTCGCGGGCGGCTTCTTGTCCGGTAGGAAGCAGTGAAAGACGGCGGGTTCCGCCTTCGGGAGGGGGCCGGTAGTCGATGAACTCGGCCACCAGCAGCGCGGCGACGACCCGCGCGGTGTCGCCGTCATCCAAGCCGAGGAACAGCTGAAGGTCCTCGACGGTGTCTACGCCGTTGAGCATGGCGCGCAGCGCGTACTTCGATGACGCCTCGAGCTCCTCGGCCTGCTCCGCCAGCACGTCAACGGTCAAGGTGGACACCGGGATCGCCGACGGCTCGGCGGCCAGTAGAACGTGGCCGGGCAGCATGTAGGCGTTGCGGCGCGCAGCGTCGGCGTAGATGTCACGGCTCACAGGTATTCGATCCTTCCGGCATCGGAGGATGCGATGTGGCCGAGCACCCGCCGCAAGGGTCCTTCCTTGCCGGCGCTGAAGTCGGAATCGCCGACGATCCACAACGCCTCGCGCGCGCGAGAGAGCGCGACGTTCATCCGGCCTTGGTACCGCTCGCCCAGGAAGCCGAGCTCGCCGGCCAGGTTGCTTCGGGTCACCGAGAAGATGACGACGTCTGCTTCGCGGCCTTGGACGGCGTCCACGGTCTTGATCTGGGGCTCGATGTTGGTCAGCGTCAGCCGGCGCAACGCGCGTCCGATTTCGGTGCACTGGCCTCGATACCCGGACAGGACAAGCACTTCCAGCGGGTGTTCGTCGCGGCGGCGGTACGCCCCGGCGCTGATTTCGGCGTCGAGACGCGCGACGAGTTTGGCGACCTGTTCGGCTTCGAGTTTGTTTGAGGAGCTGGAGCTGCCGGCGTGCTTGTTCTCCTCGTGGCGGTTGCTTCGTCGGCTGGTGGAAAACCACACCAGCCGGTCGGCGGGGTCGACGGTGTCGGGATCCACGACCGGCGCCGGATCGTGAATCAGCGTGCCGTCATAGAACGTGTCGGAGATCAGCTCGCCGACCGGCACGGCCATGCGGTGTTGGGTGACCAGGCTTGTTCTGCACTCCGCGGGCGCCTCCCCGATGAGGGTGTCGAACAGCGACGACGTCAGGAAGGTCTGGTCGAGGTCGAAGGTGTCGACGAGGTCGCGGTGTTCGAACACCTCCTCCACCATCGGTGGCAGCTGTTTGGTGTCGCCCACCATGACCCACCGTTTGGAGCGCGTCATCGGCACCAGCAGCTCGGGTGCCGTCGCCCGCGATGCCTCGTCGATGATGCACAGATCGAACTGCATCTCCTGGATATGTCTGTTGGCCAAGAAGCCCATACATGTTCCGGCGACGACACTTTGGGTGGGCAGGAACATCGGCTCAGCACTGCTGGGGTCGTTGAGGCTGGCCAGCCAATCCCCTTGGGCGCGCATCAGTTCACGCAGACGATGATCGGCGCGCCCCCCGCCGAGCAGATCGGCGACCAGACTCTGCAGTTCAGCCTCGCCCACCTGGTTGCCCAGCGGGATGCCCAATTCGGTTGCCGCAGCACTCACTGCGGTGATCGCGTCCTCGGCGCGATCGGTGGCGCGTAGATAGTCGGCCAGCAGCTCGGCGCGCTCTTCGGACAGGTCCTCGTTGTCGAGCCGGTCGTCGTCATCAAGCGGGCCCAGCACTTCAGCGGTCTGGGCTTGCTGGCGCAGCGTTGAAGATGCCTCTTCAGCGTTCAGCGCGAGCGAAAGGTGCTCGACGGCAACGCCTTCCCGTTGAGCCAGCGCCGACATACCCGCGCGCGCACGGTCGGCAACCTGGGCTGCCCAGGTGCGCAGCTTGTTGGACAGCAGCATGTGCACCGCTTCGGGGTCGACGTTGTCGTCGCGGCTGGACAACCGCACGACCGAGGTGACCCCGGAGTCGTGGAGGCGGGTGATGGCGTTATCGATCGCCACGTGCATCTGGCTGACCAGCAGCACTTTGTCATGGGGACGTAAGGCCAGGTACTGGTTGATCAGTTCACAGATGAACGACGTCTTACCGGTGCCGGGCGGACCCTCGACCAGGAACAGGTCGCTGGACCCGAGCGCTTTGGCCACCGCGGCCTTCTTGTCGTCATCCAGATCCGGGAAGGTCGGCTCGAAGGAGACGGGCTGCGGATGAGCGGCCAGCGACGGGTCCAACACCAGCTCCCGCAGATGCGGGCGGGCCGCGCTGCCCTCACGCAGCGCCGCCAGCGCGCTCTTTTGCCGGCGGATGGCGGCATGGGATGGGGTGCGGTCACGGACCAGGACGCCATTGGCGGGCAGATCGGCGCCGGGCCGGATGACCTGCACGGTGAGGCCTTGGCCGTCGACGTCGACGATCCTCGTAGGTATGCCGCGGGCGTTGGGCTCATCCAGTGGCCGCGCGATGCGTTCCTGATCGAGGATCGCCCCGGTTTGCGCTGTGCTGGCTTCGATTTCGAACTCAGTACCCGATCGTCCGACCCGCCGATAGCGGATCGGTTCTTCGAGGCGCTTTTCCAGTTGCTCCTTGGCGTCGATCAACTTCGACCAGTTGGTTAGTCGCATCTGCTTGAACCGGTCGCTGACCTTGTCGCCGGCGTCTTGGACCGCTTTGGCCAAGATCGTGTGTAGTTCGTCAGTGGCCAGTGCGGATTGATGCGGGTTGGCCGGCCGTGACGCGGTCCAGGCGAAGTCGCGGCCGTCGAGGGTGACGGCGTGCTCGTGGCGGCGCCAAACCTCCAGGTGCTCGAAGTCTTTGACCTCGCCCCGGATACACACCAGTTTCTGCGAGGTCTTGAATGCCAGCACCAGTTCGAGCTGATCACCGACGAGGCGGAACTCCTCGGCGGTCAGCGCGGCGCCCCCGGTGTCGGTGTTCTTCAGGCGAGGAACCGCGTAGGTGGCCGTGCCCAGGCGCGCGGCGATCAGCGCCTCAGCGCTGCGCCCGTCACCGCCGGCTTCCAGGGCCCGCCGCGCCGAACCCGATAGATCGAACGCGATCTCTTTCTGCTTGTGCCAGCGGGTACCTCGCCGTGTTTGGATGGTTTGCAGCGCGAGATGAAACACCTGCCCGTCGGCCGGGCGCTGGTCGGGGTCGGCGCTGAGCGCGTCACGCAGCAGCTCGAGCACGTCCCGGGGGACATCGGCGTCGTCGAGTGCGCGGCTGATGTCGGGGTAGTCGCGCAATTGGATCCCACTCACGCACTGCAGCAGCGTCGCCGCTAACCCGTAGACGTCGAAGCGGGCCGACCCGCGCGAGGCCTGATCGGGAGGCGCCCACGGCGGCGTGGCCATCCCGACTACGGTGGCGTCTCCCGCGGCGGCGACCTGGTCTTTAATCTTGCTCAGCGCGAAGTCGGCCAGCAGCGGTGTCGACCCGTTCCATAACACGTTGCCCGGCTTGATGTCTCGATGCAGCACCGACATCGAATGCGAGTGGGCCAGCGCAGAGGCCAGCGGAAGGGCGACGGCCTCGGCGATGTCGTCCCAGCCCGGCGGCTCCGGAAAGCCCGACAGCCAATCCCTGATGGTTTCGTCGACCCAGTCCAGCACCACGTAATACACCCCTTGCCCAGGGTCGGTGCCGCTGTCGATCAGCGAGGCGATGTTGGGGTGGCTGAGCTTGCGCAACGCGGCGGTCTCGCGTTCGAAGTAGATCCGGTTGATGTCATCGGCAGTGGAGGGCACGATCTTGACCGCGACCTGGCGACCGCCCTGATGGAGGTCGGCGGCCTGGAACACCTCAGACTGACCGCCGACCCGGCGGGTGTTCTCGATCTCGGCATAGCGGTCAGCGACTACACGCCCCACGCCCGTCTCCTCCCGCATCGCTGGTTTCGTGACGATAACCAACGCTGCGGACAAGTCGCCAACATGCGCACGCCAGAGACGCCGCCGCAGCAGCGCACTACCAGCAGCAGCAGCAATTGCTGTAGATATGCAACGAAGATTGACAGGACACGCCTTGCCTACTTTGACAAGACTTCGGCGTGTCGTCAGAGCTTGTTAATGGTCGTTGCAAAAGTCCAGGTCAACGCTGCCAGCGAATGATCTAGAAGCGCTCGACGAGCATTACCGCCCGCGCCCTGCTGCGGAACCGACTTAGTGGCCTAGCCCGGGGCTGTCCTCGTCGCGGGTGCGGTCCTGGTCGTGGACAGCGATATCGCGCTTGTGGTGTTCGAGTGCCATCCGTTCCCGGATACGCACGGCGCGGCGCATCGCGTCGGCGTTGGGGTAGCCGAGTTCTTCGACCAGGGCTGGGGTGGGATTGAGTGTCAAGCTCCACCCGGGTTCGCGGCCGCGCATTTTCATACGCTTGCTGGCGGCCTCGGCTCGGGCCTTGGCCTCGGGGCTCTCGGCAGCCATCCGCAGCTCTAATGTCAGCGCTGACAGCTCGGCCTGCTTGGCTTCCAGTTCGCTGCGCTGCTCGAAGGGGGCCGGCGGATTGGCCAGCAGGTCATCGAGTTCCTCGCGCTGGCGGTCCTGTTCGCGCTGCAGACGTATGTGGTGGTCGGGCAGTCCGGTGTAGAGGTTTTCGACGCGGCGCAGCAGCCCGTGCTGCTTCGGCCCGGAGACGTCGAGTCCGAGTGTGGATCCGGCGGCCAGCAGTTCTGCGCCGTCGATCTCGGTGGTGCGCGAGGGCACGTCCAGCCGCAGCAGCAGCATGTCGTGGGTGAGGTCGCGGGCGCCCAGGACCTCGACACCGTTGATGGAGGCACCGATCGGCTCGTAGCGGGAGGCGCCGCGGTCCTTGCCGGCCATGTAGGCGCGGCGGCACGCCAGCGTGAGGGCGGCGGCGGCCTCGGTCCGGTCGGTGAAGGTGTTGGCGCCGACGACGATGCGGTGCGGTGTGTCGCCGCGGTCCTGCGCGGCACGCGCTACCGGTGCGAGGGCCTCGATGTCGGCCTGTTTGGCCGGGATCGCGCGTTCGAGGACGCGGACCTGCCAGTCCCGGTTGCGTACTGATTGCTGGTGTGCCCGGTCGAGGGCGGTCAGGCGTCGCACGGTGTCGTCGAGTTCGACCTGGCGCAGGTACCGGGGATCGCCGGTGGCGATGGCCTTGGTTTCGGCCGCTGCGGCGCCGATGTCTCCCCCGCCGAGGTCCTCAATCTCAGAGTCCAGGACTTCGTTGCGGCGCATCTGCTCGATGAACAGCGCTTTGGCTTGGACCCGCTGCCACATCACTGTGTCGTAGCTGGATTCGGTGACGTAGTTGAAGATGTCGATCTCGTCATTTTGATTGCCTTGGCGCAGGATCCGGCCTTCGCGCTGCTCGAGGTCGGCCGGCCGCCAGGGCACGTCGACGTGGTGCAGTGCGGCCAGTCGTGACTGCACGTTGGTGCCGGTGCCCATCTTTTCGGTACTGCCTATGAGAACCGATACTTCACCGCGATTGCATTGTGCGAACAGGGCTTTCAGTTGCGCCGGGTTGCGTGCCTCGTGGACGAACCGGACGGCCTCGGGGGGCATTCCTCGAGCGACAAGTTCATCTTTGATGGCTTGGTAGATGGTGAACTGGCGTGGATCTTTCGACGGAGTGCCGCGGTCGCAGAACATCAGTTGCAGCGGTCCGCGGGCGGGAAGCAGCTCGCCGGTGTCGCGATCGCGGTACTGGCCATCGGCCAGGCGGCGATGCACCCCCATGGCGCGTTCGGCGACCTCGGCGGCCCGGCTGTGTTCAGGAGCGCCGAGGTGGGCCATCCTTGGGTCCAGGGAGGCGTTGCGGCCGTCGTTGCTGATCTTGAGGATGTTGTCGCGCTGGGGCTTTCGGGCGTCGAGATGGTCGGCGCGCCAGCCCAGGTCGGCGATGAAGTCGACGACCTCGACGTCAGGCTGGAGGCTGATGATCTGGCGGGCCCCGGTGCGCAGCTCGGGTAGCGCCACGGGCACTTGGTCGCGAGTGACGACGTCGGTGTATGCGTTCGACAGCGCCAGCAGTTCAGGCAGGTTGGTGTACTTGGCGACGCGGGTAACGGGCCGCAGTTTGGTGCCGGTGGCGTTGACTTCGATGCTGGTGTGGGTCGCGGTGAACGCCGCTCCCCAATCGCCGAGATCGGCTACGCCGGCGGCCTGGAGGAGGTCGGGGCGCAGGTAGGTCTGCATCACCCACAGCTCGCCGAGGGAGTTGGCGATGGGGGTGCCGGTGGCGAAGGTGGCCACGCGTTCGACGACGGCGTGCTCGGGGATGCCGCGGGCCCGCGCTTCGTCGTGGCGTCGTTCGCGCAGGACGTCGAGTTTGAGGCTGAGGTCTTCGGCGCGCTGCGCGGCTGTCGCGCACGAAAGCTCGTCGATGTTGCATACACGCTGCTTGTTCTTGTACATGTGCGCTTCATCGATCAGGAGGTAGTCACAGCCCGATTCCTCGAAACGCAATCCGACGTCTTTGGTTTCGGCGGCCATCAGTTTCTCCAGGCGCGCCTGGGCGGTCTTGATGGCCCGCATGATGGCCTTTTGGCTGCGCTCGACCGTTGCGTTCTGCAACTGGGCGCGCAGCTCGTCGAGTTGGCGTTCGGCGTAGGCGGTGCGCACGTCATTGGAGACGTTGATGGCGGTGAACGCCGATTGCGGCACGATCACTATGTCCCAGTCGCTGGCGGCGCTCTGGGCGATGAACCGCCGGCGCCCTTCCGCGGTGGTGGCCGAGGATCCCAGCAGGACGTTGGCCGCCGGATACCATTGCTTGGCCTCGCGCCCTACCTGCTCAATGATGTGGTTGGGCACCACAATCCAAGGTTGGCGGACCAGGCCGAGGCGGCGCAGCTCCATCGCTGCCATCAGCATGGTGCCGGTCTTGCCTGCACCGACCACGTGGTCGAGCAGGGTGGAGGGCTCGTTGGTGATGCGGGCGACGGCGTTGCGCTGGTAGGGGTGTGGGGTGAAGTGATCGGAGAGGCCCGGCAGCCGCAGCTGACTGCCGTCATACACGGGGGCGCGCAGTGAGTTGAAACGCCGGTTGTACTCGGCGACCAGGGTGTCGCGGCGCTCGTCGTCCGACCAGAGCCAGCGGGTGAACTCTTCGGTGATCTTGGCACATTTGGCTTGTGCGGCGAAGGTCGCCTGGGCGTCGACGTCGCCTTCTTCGGTGGTGATGACCACGGCTTTGGAGTTGCAGACCGCTTCGAGCAGACTCGCCGCGTCGAAGTTGCGCTTCTGCAGGCCCCACTCGTCGGTCATCAGCCGGCCGTGGCGCTTGTAGCTGGCCACGTCGACCGTCCACCGGCCGCCGATGTGTTCGGCCGTAACACCATTGATGCCGAAGGTCTTTTCGGCGAAGGCGGCGATGACGGCGGCGGGAATCCACGGTGCGCCCGGGCGGACCTTGATGTCTTCGGCCTCGCGTGGCTCGGGCTGCACCTCGCGCAGCGCCGCGACGTAGGGCTCATAGACGGCGTTGGTGTCGGCGGCTTCGATTGCGGCGGCGAGCTTGGAGCGCACATTGCCTGACAGGGCGGTGGTAGCTGGGACCAGCTCTTCGGGATCGTCGAGGCTGGGATAGACCAGGCCGTCGAGCAGGGCGCGGGTGTCGTCTTCTCCGACGCCGAGCAGCTCGCAGATGAGGTCGACGTCGACGCGCCTGGTCCGATCGAGGCTCATCGCCAGGGCTTCTTCAGGGGTGTCGGCGGTGGCACGCTCGATGTGAGCGGTGAGTACGTCGCGTGTGAATATCGGTGCCTTGGTGGCAGTTCCGGTCTCTTCGTCGAAATCCTCCAGCGCGGACACGACCGCCCAGCCGGGGTCGTAGCGCATGCCGCCTTCGAGGTGGCGGAACTTTTTGAACGGCTCGGGTGGTTGCCAGGCCTCGGTCTCCCACTGCTCGACCAGCTCGGTGGGCACGGGTCCGTCGTAGGGGCGACCGGTGGTGCCTTCCTGCTCGCGCCAGGTTTGTTCGAGTTTGGTGATGCGCTTGTCGTGTAGGGCTTGAGTGGCGTTGCGCTGCACCCACTCGAAGCGGTTGACCGGGCCGCGTTTTCGAACGTAGTTGTCGTACAGCGTGTTTAGGTGAGCGCGCAGCTGATCGCGGTCGTGCTCGGGCTCGCCGTCGCGTTGGGCGGCGATGAGCGCGGTGGCAACATCGCGCAGTGCGATCAGTTCCTTGGTTTCCTCGACGAGGGTTTTCGGTGTCTTGTTCGGCTCCCATCCATGGCCGGCCCAGAAGTCGATGCTGCGTGTGGAGGCGTTGTATCGCAGCGTGAACAGGGGCGGATCGTCAACCTGAGTGGCGTGGGTGCGCAGACCCGGCGCGAAGTCCACGGCGAAGCCGCCGGAGAGGTCCTCGCTGCGGGCGGTCAGGCCGAGGCCACGTGCCACCGCGGCCGCCATCATGGGCTGGAGGTGACGGCGGATCTGGTCGGCCAGGTCGCCTCCGGTGGCGCCGGCGACGTAGAGCTGGGGTGAGCCGTGCAGACCGTGGCCGAGCTCGGTGGCGCCCAAGACGCGGTGCGGGTTGTTGAGGAAGTAGGCGTTGACGGGCACCCGCTCCTCGTCGCCGGTTCCCGGGTCGACGAGATCGGTGTCTTCGGTGTTGATCCAGTCCAGGGCGTCGGGATCGACCTGTGCTTCCTGTTCGCGGCGACGGAAGATCAGCAGGTCGGTCACGACTTCGGTGCCGGCGACTCGGCTGAACGCTTGCGATGGCAACCGCAATGCACCGATGAGGTCGGCGCGCTGGGCAATGTCTTGGCGCGCAGTCGCTTTTACCGAGTCCATGGTGTAGCGGCTGGTCAGAACGGCGACGTATCCGCCGGGGGCCACCAGAGATAACGATTTGACGATGAAGTGGTTGTGGATGCTGTGTCGGCGCGGATTGTGCAGCGGATCGGTCAAGGCGTAACGCCCGAACGGCACGTTGCCGATCGCGGCGGTGAAGCTGCCCTCAGGGACGCGGGTGGTCTCAAATCCTTCGTGGCGGACCTGAGCTGAGGGGTAGAGCAGCGCGGCGATAGCCGCGGTGATGTCGTCTGCCTCGACACCGACCACGGTGGCACCTTCGGGCGCGTGACCGATGAATGTGCCGCTGCCGCAGCCTGGTTCAAGTACCGGCCCGCCGGAGAACCCCGCGGCGCCTAGTGCATCCCAGACCGCCGACACCACGGCGGGGTCGGTGTAGTGGGCGTTGAGGATGGAGGCCTGGGCGCGACGATACTGCTCGGGGGTGAGCAGGCCGGCGAGTTGAGCTCGTTCGGCGGTGAAGTCCTCGGCGCGGGGGTCGAAGACCTGTGGAATGGCTCCCCATCCCGACCAGGCGGCCAGGATGCGCTGCTCGGGCAGGGTCGCCGGGCGACCGGCGTCGCGCAGGGTGTGTACGAGCTCGATGGCGGCGATGTTGGCGCGGGCGCGCGCTTTGGCGCCGGACGGGACCAGGACCTCGGTGCTAGCCGGGAAGTCGGCGGCGCTGCGGAACTCCTCGGCCGCGGCTGCTGGCTGTGCCGGTGAGGCCTCTGCGGTGTCGCTGGCCACGGTCGGGCCCGCCGCCGCGGTGTCGGTGTCTTCGGCTGCGAGTGGCTCGGTGCTGAGGTCTGCGCCGACTGCGGGGGCGGCGTCGTCGGCCTGCTCGTCGGCGAGGTCGTCGAACAGGGAGACCTGGGGGCCTACCGCTCGGGTAGCCCGTCCGCGCGCAGGTCGCGGTAGATCATCTGCGCCAGCTCGGCGGTCAAAGGGTCCTCGGGGTGGGCGGGTAGTGCCAGGCCGTCCTCGGCCCGGGCCGACGTCAGGTATCCCGCCTTGATCCGAAACGGACCCGAAAAGTCCGGGGCCGGCCACAGGCGGTCGATCAGCGCTTCGAGGTCCTCGCTGGGCTCGCTCTGATGAGCCGGGTTCGTCCACCGTTGCTCCCAGCTGAGGTGCGCTGGGTCCGGTGTCGGGTCGGGGGCCTCCCACTCCGGCCTGTTCTCGTCGGTCTCGATCAGCTCGTACAACTCGTTGTTCAGCACCGTCTGCGCTGCCTGCGCCCGGGCTGCCTGCAGCAGCGCCACCTTGGTCGCGTGATTGGGGGTCTGGCCGTTGCGCTGGCGGCTCCAGACCGCGATGGCTTTCTCCCAGAGTTCCTCGGCCATGCTGGCCGCCATCGAGCTGATCTTGTCCGCCTCGGCCGTCAGGAACTCGTTGCGACGCTGCGGGGTCCATTCCTCGGGCAGGCTCAGATCGGTCGAGTAGACGGTCTGCACCGCCTTGAGAATCTCCGGATCGATCACCGTCACCGCCTGCCTCGTCGAGGATGCTGAACAGATCCGGCTGGTTCGGGTCCGGCGCTCTGTTGCGGCCCATATTGTCCTCTCCTGGCTGACAGTGGCGGGGTCTGGGTAGCCGCGGACGGCGAAGAACGCCCGTAGCCGCCGATCGTTGATGCCCATCGGCACCCCTGGCGTCATGGCCGGCGGCCGATGTCGACGTCCACGAGCGGCACAGCGGGCTGGCATCCGAAATGTGCTGCGTGCATGAGCGCGTCTAGAACGCTGCGGCAATGCAGCAGCCGACACCGGCCGACCCAGCCGCATGTGCACAGTGCGCGTCGGCGACGGCCGATGATGAGCACCCGCACGAGGGCGGGCGCCTCGGCCGGACGCTGCTGTTCCTGGGGGCAGGGCGGTGTTCGGCGACTCGCGTCGATGCTGGTGATCATCCGGTCCGGCTCCTCGTCTCTGGGTTCTCGAAGGTGAGGTACTCACCGCATCCGCCGGACCCGAACTGCTGCCAAAGAACGAACGCGGGTGCTCCGACCGGTCGCGGGCACCAAAAGCCCCATCGCCGGCAACGGGGACCGGTGATGATCACCGTCGTGACGGGGCGACCGAGCAGCTCCACTCGGTGCCGGGAACTGGCACGGCGGAAAGCTACCGATCCGGGTCGGCGCACGATGGTGCGGTGCTCGCCGATTTCTCGGTAGCGTCCGTGCAGCACGAGGGAGGCGAAATGCCACGGGTGATCGTGCGGGACACTGGGATCGGACTGGCAGAAGCGGTGCCGGTAGATGTTGACGATCGGGTTTCGCGGGATCAGGAACCACCGCAGCAGATAGGGGTTGGTGGGGTCGTCACCGATGACTTGGTGTGGCCGCCCGGACAGCAGGATGCGCAGCCAGGCCGCGAGCGACAGTGCTTCCTCGTCACGGGCGCCGGTGTCCGTCATGACGCGCCTCGTTGAGTTGCTCCGCAGCTGCAGCCTCCGCCGGCGGCGACTGTCCAGTAGCGGACCCGCTTGTTGCTCGCCGTCTTGAGTCGCTGCACGGCGCCGCGGGCCCGCAGCGCCTCCAGGGCGCGATACACCTGGTCGACGACGAGCGGAGTGTCCCGGTCGCGGTTGAGCCACCGCATCACGTCCGTGGTGCTGACGGGGCAGCCGATGCGCTCTAGTGCGGCGAGCACTTCTGCGGTCAGCGGCGTCGCCGGCATGGATCGAACTTCGAAGGTCGATGAGCGGCTGCGGCGCTGGGCGCAGTGAATAGCGCATCCAGGGCGGCAATTTCACGGATGGCGGCCGAGTCGGCGGCCGCAACCCAGGCGCGTCGACAGTCGGCTGTTTCGATCGTTGTGACGACACCGTCGTTTTGGAGGCTGCGCAGCAGCCGGTAGATGGTCTCCTGGGTCGGCGGCAGCGGGCGCGCGCTTCCCTGGACGGCTACGGTCGGCGCTCCCTGGCGTAGCTGCGTTGTGGTCAGCGGGTCCGCCGAACAGCGCAGTGCAGCGACGAGGTAGTCCCGCAGGATCCGGTTGGTGCAGGTCCTCGGACCCGAACTAGGCACTGGCGGTCTCCGCGACGAAGGCTCCGGCACCTGGGAACGCGGCGTTATGCATCGCTTCCCGGATCGCCAGGCAGCGCAGGCGGTGGGACTCAGGCTGGTGATCCATGGCAGCGACCACCATGGCCAGTTGCCGGCGGGCAACCTCGTGCTCCTCGACCGTGGCGTGTTCCCCGGGCAGATCAACACCGGCCCACACTCCATCGGTGGCCCCCAACGCCAGGGCCGTGCGGGCGCACGCTTGCCGCAGCGGGCAGTTGCCGCAGATCCGCTTGCACTGCTTGGTCTTGCGGTAGTCGAACCAGTCCTCTGGATCTGCCGAGTAGTTGCACAGCCCGTTGATTTCCATCTTGACCGGATTGGCCACTAGATGCGTCATGATGCCACCTCCAGAGTTGGGCGTTATTTGGTCTTTAGTTGTGCCCTTATTGAGCATCTGGTGATCATAACCCCATTCAGACGCATCTGTGCAGCACAAATCTTCAACTGTCCGACGCGCACGCCGACAGCTGGACGATTCCGCACACCAGCCAGGCCGCAACCTTCGCTGATGAATTAGCCTTTAACTGCAGATACGGACTTCTAGTCACCGCGGGCGCTGACGTCCTCGCCGGCCTCGGCCGACCCAAAAAATTCGTCGTAGGTGGTCGACGCCGGCGGACATATTGCGCCTTAGTTGTGTATCTATGGCGCAATCGTCTGACTCGGCACGGGGTCATAGCTGCGGAATAGGCACGTAGTCAGATACGTGTCTGTTGAGACTGCATGTGGTTCACTTTGAGTGTGGACGGCGACATCGACGGCGAGGCGGGCCAAACCGCGCCTGCCAGCGGCGATGCCCTCGATTCCTCCCTGGCGAGGTTGCGGGACTGCGTTGCGCGTCGCCGCGCTGAACTGGGGCTATCCCAGCGAGCGCTCGCTGAGCTGGCCGGGGTGTCACTCGGCACGGCGACCAGGCTCGAACGTGGCGCCGGCCCTCCTCGAGTAAGCACCGTGCCCAAACTTGAAGACGCGCTGCAGTGGCCGCGCGGCACTTTCCAGGCCATCCGAGATGGCGAAGCCCCGCCGAAGATCCCGCCGCGCGATCGCGACACCGGCCCGGATCGCACTGAAGCCTTCCAACAGCGTCTGGCCTCAGCCGGTGGGATGCGCAGCGCCACGCAGTACGGTCAAGCGCTCTCGATCGCCTCGGCCGTGGTGGCCATCACCTCGGTGTGTCTGGAGGTACTGACCAGCGAGCTGAGAGATCCGGGCACACGCGCTGCGGCGCTCAACGCGCTCGATGCGAATATGCGGCAATTGGAAACTCTGATCGCGGCCAGCCTGCCCGACGCCGAATCCTTCGATGACGCGATCGCCGTCATGCGTGAGGTGCACGAAAGTCGCGAATCTATCCAGAAGGCCGCAGAATCGCTCGGGTAACAGTTCGCGAGCCGATCGGGTTCAGTAGCCGCTGTAGCCGCCGCCAATGCTGGCGATGTGGACGTGGTTGAAGTGATTGGCGTTGGCCGAGCCTAGATCGCTCATTCCCGAGGAACTGCCGTCAGCGTTGTGCTGAGTTTGGCGCCAGATGGCGTGATCAAGCCCGAGCTCTTGAGCGTGGGCCTGGACGAATTGCACCACGCGATCGCCGAGCGCTTTGCCACCGGGGGTATCCCATTGCGGGATCATGACGTCGATGGCCAGCCCTGAGGGGTGCCACTTGAGCGCATCCGGGCGGTACCCACCGATGTCGGTGATTTCAGGGAAGGCGGCAGTGATCGCGCGGCTGAGCCGGCGGGTGTACTTCTGCAGGCGAGACTCGTTGGCCAGCCCGGGGCGGTCGAGCCCCGGCATGCCCGGCACAGCATTGGCCGCCCCGGGTTGGCCGGACGGTGATCTCCCGGTCCGACCCGTTTTGGCGATCGGGGTGAACAGGCCGCCGAGACCGTCGAGGCCGCCTAAGGCGCTCATTGGTGATCCGCCGCCCATCGCGCCCATGGGCATGCCCATGCCTCCGCCCATCGGCATGCCGCCTGCCATCGGGCGGCCGCCGTAACCGCCACCAGCGGCGCGAATCATGTTCGCCATCGCGATGTTTCGCTGTTCAGACTGGGTGAGCAGGGTTTTGGCGCGGTCGAGTTGGCCTTCCAGGTGATTGACCAGCACCGTCTTACCCGCTGGGGTGTCGGTACTCGGCGCGATCGCATTGACCCCGGCCCGGGTGTCGCTGACCACACCGTTCATCCCCGACCGGCCATCACGAGACTCGTTGGAAGCCGCCACCACCTGCGGACCCACCCGAGCATCGGCACCGACCACGTTGTCCAACGCGGCGACGCCGTTGCCGCCGGTCAGCTTGTACCCCTCTCCCCCAGCGCCGCGCCAGGTCGCCGGCACCGTGTCCACCGACGCCCTCAGATCGGTCTTCAGGCTCTGCAACCCGCTCGTCGACGGCAGCCCCGACGCCTGCGCAGCCTGACCGTACAGCTCCCGGGCACCACCGAGCGCCGTCGCCGTGGCATCAACCAGGCCCTGCAAGGACATGACCGGCAGTATCACCCACCACCAGCACCAACGACCACCACCAACCCCAAAATCGCTCGATTTCGGTCAGTAGCCGCGCGGAGCTGCTGCTGAATTAGCTTGGCTAACTTTTCCGAGATCGCTTCCATCAGGATCGACCCCGTAGCGCTCCATCACGTAGTTCATCGAGGCGGCGATGTTGGCGACCGGTTCGTAGATGCTCGTCGAGGTCCCCGGCTGGTGATAGGCGGCGAAGGTGCTGGGAATGCACTGCGCTGGGCCGCGCGAGCTGTTCGCGGGGGCGCCATCGGACATCTGGGTGCCGTGGGCGTTGGAGTCAGACAGGTTGACGACGCTGGCGTTGTGGCCGCTCTCGCGGCCCGTAAGCGTCATGTAGCCGTCGTGCCATCTCTCCCGGGCCACCGGGTCGGTGACACCGCGAGCGTCCAGCGCTGCGTAGATGGCCTCCGACATCGCCGCTGGCCCCTTGGGGAAGGTGCCTCGGCCGGCGAAGCTGACCTCTCCCACCGGGATCTTGGCTGCCGACGATGCCGGGACGGCGCCGCGGGTGGAGGCCGTCCGTCGCGGTGACGAGGAGCCCGACAGGCCTGGGATTTTGCCGGTCAACCCGCTTAGCGCGGACAGCGAGCCCAGCGGTGACATCGCGCCGCCCATCGCGCCCATCGGCATCCCCATGCCTCCGCCCATCGGCATGCCGCCGCCGCCCATCGGGAGGCCGCCGTAGCCGGAGCCGGCGGATCGGATCAATGTGGCCAGCATCTGGCCGCGTTGTTGCGAGCGGGTGAGCAGGGTTTTGGCGCGGTCGAGTTGGCCTTCCAGGTGATTGACCAGCACCGTCTTACCCGCTGGGGTGTCGGTACTCGGCGCGATCGCATTGACCCCGGCCCGGGTGTCGCTGACCACACCGTTCATCCCCGACCGGCCATCACGAGACTCGTTGGAAGCCGCCACCACCTGCGGACCCACCCGAGCATCGGCACCGACCACGTTGTCCAACGCGGCGACGCCGTTGCCGCCGGTCAGCTTGTACCCCTCTCCCCCAGCGCCGCGCCAGGTCGCCGGCACCGTGTCCACCGACGCCCTCAGATCGGTCTTCAGGCTCTGCAACCCGCTCGTCGACGGCAGCCCCGACGCCTGCGCAGCCTGACCGTACAGCTCCCGGGCACCACCGAGCGCCGTCGCCGTGGCATCAACCAGGCCCTGCAAGGACATGACCGGCAGTATCACCCACCACCAGCACCAACGACCACCACCAACCCCACATTGAGGTTGCGAGCCCGGCTCGGTTAACCCGGCAGCGAAGCGGGTTGCGCTGCCTCGCGCCGCCGACTGAGTCGCGCCGTCGCCGCCCCGATTGCGGATGTCGACCGCCAAGTTGGGCTCCGATAGGTCCGCCAGTTCCCCGGGCCGTCATGGCTCGTCGGTGCTGTCCGAGAGGCGGCCGACCGCCGCCGGTGGCCGCGCTGTGGCGCGACGCCTCTATTGGTATCCGATGGGGTCGATCAGGAACCCAAAAGTGTTGACACACAGCGTTACTCGACAATCCAGATCCGAACACGTGTCCCCGGCGGCGCGCTGTTTTCCGCGGAGAACAACACATTCCGGTGGTCAGTTTTCCGCGGAAAACTGAGGCGGCCGCGGGGCGGCTGGAGCGCGCTGTGGTGCGGCTGACCAACCGCTACTGCTTTACGAGCTTCCTGAGTTGACTCACGAGAGTCCGTGAACCCGCATCGCCGAGGTGCCCATGTAGTGCAACTGCGAGAGCATGCGGATCGGTGTCGAACCGCCGAAGCGCTCGGCTTACTGCGCGCGTCTGGGTAGGTGAAGCCTCCCCGCGGCGGTGCCTCTCATTCGAAGAGTCCTTTTCGCTCGCGTCTGCGCCCTTGCTTGCCTCGTCGGCGTCAGCGTCTGACAGGCTGTTCTTCCATCGGGCCACCTGCTGCTCCAGAGGCACGCGCGCCAGGTCGCGGGCTTCGCGTATTGCCAGATCGCCGCGACGGGTCGCCTCCTGCAGCTCCGGGGCCAGCTTGAGGAGTGCTCGACGTTGGGACACCCACGTCTTGCTTTTGTGGAGGTGGTCAGCGGCGGCGTCTGCGCTGCCGTACTCCCCCACCAGACTCTCTACGGCACGGGCTTCTTCGATGACGTCGAACCCGGACCGGTCGACATTCTCTGCAATGACGGCGGTGAGCAGGGTCGCCCGATCTTTGGCGAGGTCGTCTTTGATGACGATATCCAGTTCGGGCCGGCCGAACTTGTGCGCCGCGGCGAGACGCCGGTTGCCGATGATGACTACCCAGCGCGCATCTATCGCGGTGTCTGGATACAGCTGCTGGTATGCGTGTCTGGTGACTACGACAACCGGTTGCAACTGGTGATCGACGATGGAGGCCAGCTCGTCGAGCTTTCCTAGCGTGTCGCGCGGGTTGTGCGGATTTCCCACGAGCTCGCGCAGCGGGACTGAGCGCGATTGGCCGGCCCTCGGGATGATTGAGGAAGCGGCTCCCGCTCCGTCAACTGAGGACTTCTCGCCGACCGCTTCTGCCAGCCCGGCGAAGCTCTTGACTCCCCCGCGGCTCATCAGTGGACTCCCGTCGACATCAGCTCATCGGCCAGGTTGTAGAAGTCGGCAGCTGCGATCGCCGCCTTACCCGTCTTCTTGTACTGAGTCACAACCACACCTTCATTGGAGGCGTTGGTGTGAATCTTGTAGTGGCGAATCACGGTCTCGGCTAGGGGCCAGCCGCGGCCGCGCACAAATTCTTTCGTCTCGTTGAGCCAGTAGGTGCCATCGCGGCTGTCGTGGTTGTTGATGAAGACGCGGTAGGGAAGTTGTCTCGGTTCGAGGATCTTGCGGATGGTTCGCGCTGTCGGGTCGAAGCAGAGCGGCTCAGTCAAGATCGGAACGAGCACCTCGTCGCTCACGTCGAGAACGGTCCTGAGGGCATCGGCGGAGTGCCCAGAGCCAAGGCCGTCTCCAGACCCGTCGGGGTCCAGATCGAACCAGCCGGCGGTGTCGACGTATACCTCCGCGATGGTGGGCAAATTGTTGAGCTGCGCGAGCCAATCGAGTGGATCGTCGTGCGCCTGAATGAGGTGGAAAGGGAGGTCTTCAACTTGGTTTGCCCACCACGCAGCGGACCCCTGCGGGTCGATCGAAATCGCGGCGACGGGGGACTCGGCGTCGTCGGCCAGACCCTGACTGAGGTGCTCCGCTCGTACTGCAGCGAGGTTGACGGCAACGGTGCTCTTCCCGACACCGCCCTTTTGGTTGAGAAGTGTGACTACTCGTGTCATTGCGTTTGAGGTCCCTTGAACGTATCGGAGCCGCGAATGCGGCGGCTTGGGAACAGACGTCTGAGAGACTACGGCGGGCCCGTTAAATCGCTGCGGCGACACGCGTAAGAGCTAGTAACAATCGCGGTTTTCCGCGGAAAACTGGGGTTGGGTGCTCGTTGACCTTCGACGGGGAACCCGGCACCTCGAGCTTCCCCACAAGCCGCCAGAGTGCCTGTGACCAGCGAGTATAGGTCAGTTTTCCGCGGAAAACTGGGTGGCGGCCCAGTGTTCTCCGCGGAAAACTGGACTGCGGCGAGCACCCGATCCAACGGAGTGCGTGCCATTGATAGTTCCCTTGGAGTCGTCGCGCAGCCGGCTCGCGTCGGGGGCGCATGCCCGGCAATACCGGCTCACGCCGCGGGGGAGCGGGCGGCTGCCAACACTGGGCCTTGGCTGCCCGACTCCGGTTCGGGGTCGCGCGGTTTAGCGGCCACCTTTTCGGTTCTCGCTCGGCGACTTGGCTCGCACGCCGATGAGGGAGGCGTGACGGGGCGGCGGACCGAGCGGCCAGCGGAGCCATCCTTGGCGATCCCCCTTGCCGGGCGCCTTCCGCTCGCGCGACGCGCCGACGCCGCGACTGGGGGAGTGCTGAAACTTTCAGTGTTGGGGAGGTCATGAGGGTGGACTCTCGAAGGTTGGCAGCAGGGGAGCGGCGCCGGGCGACGACGTAGGCCGCGGTGCCGACATCGAAGTCCCGTAGAGGTGGGCTTCTCGGGCCCCGCGGAAAGGCCCGGCCTCGCACGTTTGCGAGATTCCCCGCTGACGCAGCGCAGCTTAGGACACCGGGTCGGCGGCAGCTTCCTCGACCAGTGCTGCCTTCAGTAGTTCCAGTGCCGCATCCCAAATCGGGTGGGCATTTCTGCGGTAGTACACGCGCCCCATCCCGTCTTGGCGGGTGATGAGGCCGGCTTCTGCCAAGTCTCGAAGCGGAATTTGAACGGCGCTTTGCGCAGGAAAGCCCAGTTCGATCGCGAGGTCGGTGGGGTTGACGAGGCCATCGCCCTGGGCAATCGCTGCCATGGTGGCGAGTCGATGCTTCTGTCCGAACACGACCGTGGAGAGCTTCTGCACTCTCGCCGATTGTGCGTACGACACGCCTGACATGCTATTACAGGATTTCTGTTACGGGTTTCTTGTTACTGATATTCTGTTATTGGAATCTTGTAATCCCTGCTCAGGGCAGTGTGCACGTGCAGGGGACGACTGAGCGGAGCGTCTGATGGCAGACATCAGTGCGGGTGAGGATACGACCGGGCGGCGTCGCAACTGGCGGCACCGGGAGAACCGCGCGTCGTCCAAGCTTGTTGCAAAACGCGTCAGCGAAGAGGACCACTCAGCGCTCACACGATATGCCGAGGCTCAAGGGGTCAAGGTTGCCGAACTGCTCGCCCCGGCGGTCGAAGATCTGATTCAGCGGGCGCACGAGTTTTGCGATCACGATGACGCCCCCGCGCAGGCCGTGAAGGCCTCCTAGGTCAGTTATCACGTTCGGGACTACGCAGCTGGCAGCGCCGCTGGGGGAGTGGCTCTGCGGTACCTGCCACGAAAGGCTTGAGTTGAGGCGGGCCTTCGCGAATCCGTCTCTGGTCGTGGACAGTTGAGAAGCCTGTCGGGAATGCTGCCCTATGGCAGCCCGGTACGCGATTGTTGCGAGTACATGTCCGCTCCGAGGCTGCTGTTCGGTGACCAACTCACGGGCCATGGAGGCGGGCAAGCGATGACAGCACTCATTACCGACGCCGCGCGCGACGCCTCTGGAAGCGCCGAACCTTTGGTCGAGGTCGCGACGAGCCGACCGTTCCCAACTCCGAGGGAAACGACGGCCGTCGACATGTCGGCAGCGCAGCCGGCCCGCGACCGCCGGGCGCAACAGGCTGCGCGGCTGTCCCTCGTCCGCATGACGCGGGCGACCGCTGTTGGCATCACGGTGCTCATCGCCGCGTTGAGCTTCGTACTGTCATTCTCGTCGTTGGCCGACTTGGCGGCTCGCACAGTGTGGCCGGGAAGGCTTGCGTGGCTGTGGCCGGTGATCGTGGACGGCACGATTGTGCTTGCCACTATGGCCCTGGTGGCGTTCTCGGCCTATCCCGAGCAGCGGGGGCCGCGACGCTACTTCTGGGCTCTCCTAGGGGCGGGCGCCGCGGTGAGTGTGGCAGGCAACGCAGTGCACGCGATGCTGCCCAACGCCAACCTG
The DNA here is from genome assembly GCF_010726765.1 of Mycobacterium gallinarum. NCBI lineage: Bacteria > Bacillati > Actinomycetota > Actinomycetes > Mycobacteriales > Mycobacteriaceae > Mycobacterium > Mycobacterium gallinarum. The sequence goes on along the minus strand of NZ_AP022602.1, from coordinate 88,126 downwards.
CCTGACCAACCGTTGGGTTCCTGGGGTGCCGCCGCGATTGCGTGCGTGCCGCCCATAGCGCTCGTCCTTGTCACTCACGCACTTTCGATCTTGTGGCGTTTTACGCCCTACGAGCGCCCTGATGAGAGAGCCCAGCGACAGGACGAGGCGCTCGCTCTGGCGGCCGAGCGCCTCGAGCGCTGGGATGCGGTGGCCGCGGCGATTCATGAACGCGGCCAGATGTTGTCGCATCCCACTGCCAAGATCGCCGATGCGCTGCGCATGCTTCACGACACCCAGCCGTCGCTGCCGCTTCGCCAGATCGGTCAACAGCTGGGGCTGCGCCACGACGCTGTGGCCCGGATTCGCGATGCCGCCAAGGCGGTGCTTGACGAGCGCACCGACGAGCACCAGGCCCTGGACGGCGCACGGCCGGCCGCAAAGCCGTCAGTCGCCGCCACCCAGGGGCATCAGGCGCCAAGGGGGTAGTCCGCCGCGGTGAGGGTGTCGTAGCCGGTCCAGTCGTCGTATTCGACGACGACCACACCCAAGATAGATCACTTGGAGCGCGCCGCCACAGACTTCGGGGCGGATGGCGGTTCCCGCATCAAGATAGCGACTGCCGGCGATCAGGTCGGTGACGCCGCCGCGGCGCACCACGCGCACACCGCCGGTGCCTGCCGCGAGGTGTTCGCGGAAGTAGCTTTCCGAGCACTCGGACATGGTTGTGGCCAGCGGGCCATCGGTGACAAAAAATTGTGTTCGCACTCGGAGTTCCTTCGTCGGAATTGTCGGTGGCCAGAACGATAGGAGGCGGGGATGCAGACGAGCCGGGCGATGCTGTGACCTGCGTAAAGGCCTCAGCTGCTGGCCTCGGCGGAGGACCAGGTCTCATCGATGCCCCCTGCGCTTTCTGATCGCAGCAAGCACGTCGGCGACTTCTGCGCGTCCTGGGCCGTGCAAGGCCTGGCGGCCGATCTCGCGGGCCCGGGCGTGCGCTTCGTGATCTTCTGCGCTGCGGCGACGCTGCTCAGCTCGCTCCGTAGCGGCCGCGGCTGCGGCGGCCTCGACGTACACCGTGGGGCGCACCGAGAGTTCGTTGTGGGCGGTATAGGCCGCCAAGATCGCGCCCATCAACCCGATCGGCCGTGACGGAGAGTCGGGAATGCGGTGCCCTCCGACGAGCCAGTCCGACACCGCCCCGTTGAGGTCCTCGGCAGTCCAGCCTGCACGTGCCGGCGCGGCCAGGAGCGCAGCCCAACTTGCCGTGCTGTACTGACTCGACCACGGAGGAGCCTTGGGATGTGCCCGCCATCGCCTCGCTAGCGCTTGGCCCTGGTGGTCGATGCTTCGGCGGCGCGTAGCGACGCCTTGCCGGGCGCCCCCGGCGCCCGCGTGGGTAGTAAACAGTCTCTTCCAAGGTGAGATAGCCGTCCTAAGTGGGGACCGTTCCAGATGGGGTGTCAGTTTGTGGATAACCCGGTTGACCTGCTGGTTGTCATGCAGCGCCCAGACTGAGGCCCAGCCACGGGACCGATCACCCATCCGCCAGGACGCCATCCGCTCCACATATGTGCGCTGGCGGCCGCGTACCACCTCGGTCGCAACGCCAAGAAGTCGCAGGCACTCACGGGCCCGCTGGACCGTGCGTTCCGAGAAACCGGTCCGTGTCGCCAGCGTCGCCACGCTCGGCCGGCAGTTGCGCCCGGTGCTGCGGTCAGCGAAGCGGGCCATTTCGGCGGCGATGGTCACCACGGCGCGCTTGGAGACCGGGGCCGTCATCTGTTCACGGATCTGCGGGTATTGCTGGTCGTAGGCGCACGCCACGGTGACCTGTGCCCAGCGTGTGGGGCCACCGCTCCAGCACGCGACGCCGGAATGGGCGTCGGGCTCGATTTCGAGGTTGACGAACTGGGTAGGGGAGGGCACCTCGCGGCCGGCCATGCGGCGGCCGCGGCGGATAGCCACGACGTCGGCGACCGGGGTTGTGCGGATGGTGCCGCGTCGACGCACCGTCGTGCTGCAGCCGCGATACGAGCGCGGCGAATTGTCCACAGCTGGGGTGGACATACGGAGAAACACGGTGCGCAGATCTGGACCCGTGTCAATGCATGCGCTACCGTGAGAGCTGTCCATCGAAGACAGTCCCTTCGGGGAAGTGGCGCTTTAGCCACGACCAGCCCTCCGGTTGCCGCCGGGGGGCACAGTCGTTTTTGGCGGCTGTTTAGCGCCTATGAAGATGTGGGCGTATTGCGCCGGGGCCTGTCACCCACGACAGAACTGAGCACGTTTGGCCCGGGGCGCTGAGACTGGTCACATCGCCAAGGGCAGACCCTCCTCTGTCGTCGCTGGGACAGGCATGGTCGCTGAGCCGAGCAGCTCAGCGATGGCATGCGCGTTGTAAACCGCACGAGGTAGCCCAAGCTCCTTTGCGCGTATCACCAGTTCGGCGGCGACGGCTGGATGCACGCGCACCGTGCAATGCCTGGTTCCTCCGGTGGAGAGCGCCGGGACGATGGCGTCGGGGTTGCCAGTTTGCAGTGCGAGAGCGAGTTGGCGATGGCGGATGAGGTCTGCTCGCCCAACATGCCAGGACAACAGGTCGGCCAGAAATGGCGAGCGATCCAACGTGCCCCGGGCACCATCGACCAGTCGCTCCAGTCCGGGCCCAAGCGCAGCGGTGACGACAGTGCGCGGACCGAGATGTGGTCGGCCCCGTGAACTGGCCGACTGGGCCGTTTCCGATGCGGTCAAAGTGCTCACTCCTCTCCACCATGTCGGGCCGGGCATGGTCGCCCGGCATCGCGCATAAGTCGCAAATCTGCGACTTATGCGCCTCCTGTTGCTGGTGGTACTGACCGAAGTTTCGCACGCAAGCGGCGGATTAACCGCCAGGACACGCTGGTCGTGACCCGAGTGGGTGCGACATTCCGGTGCGCAGATCTTTACGCACGCTCTTTCAGAAAAGCCACCGACACGCCGAAGATCGGAGACCAGATCGTGATCGTGAGGTCTCGGGCACCGAGATTGCCAGCGAATGTGGCTGTGGTGGTGGACCCTTGATGGCTCGCGCTCTTATCGTCCGATTCATGAACTCTTTGGTGGCGCATCTGCTGGCTGCAATGCTCGCCGACGCAGCTGATCAGCTGTCGGGCACGCCGCCCAGTCAGCAGGTCTCTGTCGCCGACAGGACTGCCTCGTGCTGCGGCGGCGCTGAAGCTGGTGGCCGCTGATGGCCACTGCGGCCGAGGTCGTCGCGGCCATCGACCACATCCTGCGCTTCAAGCCCGACTGGCGCGGAACACTGAACGACGCGGACTTCGCCGCGCTCAACGACATGTACCAGCGTGCGAAGTTCCATCCCGAGGAATGGCTGATCAACAGGGATCTGCCGACAAACCTCGATGACAAGTACCTGGGGGCGCTGCGGCTCGACAATCCCACGCTGTTCGACGGGGGAAAGCTCGTTCACCCGCCTGGCGCACCGCCGGCGACCGTGCCTGCCAGTGTGGATGCCCCACCAGCCGCGCCCGGCCAGACCCCGGCTCCGGCTGATGACGGATTTTCGGGTCGCGCTGCGGAGGCCTCTCAGCGTGTTGATGACGCGTTGGCGAAGAACACGACCGCGCTGGCCGAGGCCGACGAGGAACTCGTGGATGCGGTGTTGGGCGCTAAGACAGGATCTGAGGAGGGCAAGGCGCAGCTGCGGGCGCTGCAGTCGGCACTGGTGGACCAAATTCACAAGTTGGGGCCAACTTTGGATACCCCTGCCGGGCAGCAGCAGCTGAATGACTTCTTGCAGAGCAAGACTCAGGAGATCCTGGGCATCGTCTCATCTCAAAGTATGGACGCCGAATCCAAGGCCGAAGTGCTCGAGGCGCTCAACCAGCGCTATGACGCGGTGAAGGATTCGGCCGGCACGGGTACCGGCTCCTCCACGGACCAGGCCCCGGCGGGCGGCAGCGGCCAAACCGGTAGCGGCACAGGCGGTTCGGCGGGCGGATCGGCACCGGCGGACGCTGGTACAGGGGCCGGTGACCCGCTGGCCAGTGATCCACTGTTGAGCGGGCTGGCCTCCGATCCGCTGATGGCGGGCCTTGGTGGGCTGGCCGGCCCGGCGATGGGTGCACTGTCTGGGCTCCCGGGCGCGATGGGATCGATGATGCCCGGCATGGGCGGCGGCTTCGGCGGGGGAGGGGGGCTTGGCGACCTGGGCGGTGCGATCGGCGGCGCGATCAAGGAAGCCGCCGCGCGCACTCCTGAAGATCCCGCCGAGGCGCTCAAGGATGATCCGCTGGCGGCCACATCCGAGAGTCCCGGGCCGGGCGGCGCTGAGGAGACGGCCGACGACGCGGCCTCCACCGACGAGGACGAGAGTGCGTCGGCGACCGAGCCTGCTGCGGCCAAGCCCGCCGATGGCGCGCAGCCTCAACCGGTAGCCGCCGAGACTGGGCAGGTTCCTCCTGCGCAGCCCGGGCCCGACGTGTCGGTGAAGCTGCCCGATGGGTCGACCGTCACCGCCGACAGCCCGCAGCTGGCCGATGCAGGCCGCCTTGTTCTCGAAGGCGCCAGTCTCGACGACGCGGCGGGGCAGGCCCAGATCACGGTGCTTCCTCCGGGCGCCCCGGTCAACGAGCCGGTCTCGCCCAGTCAGCTCAAGCTGATGGACTATGCCCAGTTCACCGATCACCGGGTGATGGCGCTGGGCGACGGCAAGGTCTGGTTGAACGGACAAGTCACCCCTGTTGAGGAGATGCCGACCGGGCCGAATTTCCTGGGCTGGGCACGTCCGCAGGTCCAGACAGCTCCCGCAGGTCCGGCAGCAACCGTGCTGGCGGGGGCTCAATAGGTGTCCGCATCCACAGACGAACGGGGTTAAATTATGAGTGTGGTTGTACAGGTCGATCCCTCTGAGCTGCGCCGTCGCGCTGAGGTGCACGCGCAGGCCATCGACCAGATCGTGGCTGCCCGCGCCGACAATGAGCGCATGACGACCGAGGCGCAAACCTTGGGTCCGCTGTATCACCAGGTCAAGGCGTCGGTCAACGATGTTGCGGCTAGACGCGACGCTGCGTTGGCCAGCGAGCAGCATCGTCATGAGCAGATGCGGGATGCCCTGCTGGCCTCGGCCGCCGAGTACGAGCGGGTCGAGGCCGAGAACCGGGCGCGCGTGACGATCAGTCCGTCCGATACTTAGGGGGCTGGTGTTGGAGTCCGCGCAGCAGACAACAGTGGAGGTCTTCGAGGCGACCAGCCACGATGAATCCATCATCGTCTCTGTCGACCGTCAGGGCGCCTCAGTCGGGGTGCAGCTGGAGCCGGAGGCGATGGATCTCGCCGACGAGGAGTTGGCGGCAAGGATCATCCGACTGAATACCCTGGCTTACCTGCGATCGCAGTTGGCGCTGCGGTTGGAGATGGAAGGCAACCATGTGGAGAACGTGGGCTCATTTCTGCCCACCGAGGACCAGGTGGCCGCGTTCGCGATGACGATCGACTTTTAAGGGGGCGAGACATGCCAAGCAGTGGGGGGCCACGCCTTGATGTGTCCTACGGCGGGATGGCCACTGTCGCGGCGACGATGACCTCGGCCGCCGGCAGTCTGGCGGCGTTGGCTGCCGCACCCCCCGTTCACGCCCCGTTGGCGGCAGACGAGGTGTCGACCACCGCGGCGGCCCGCCTCTCCGAGCATGGGGGAGTGCTGTCCAGTCGGGCATTGGACGGCGCGGCAGTCCTGACTGCTGCCGCGCAGGCCGTGGCGGCGGTGAGCACGAACATGGCTGAAATCGACGCCGCCAACGCAGCATCGCTGGTTGTGGGCGGTGGGCCTGCGGGACCGGTGGGTGGAGCGGCGACCCCGGCGGCCGTCAAGGCCGACGCGGTGGCACCTGAGACGCCGATCGCGCCGATGGCTCCGCGCCCCGGCGAGGCGACCGCTGGGCTGATCGAGGCGGGCAGCAGCAGTACCGGCGCGACGTTTCATAGCGCGTGCTGTGCCTACCAGAGCGCCTTTGAAGCCTGTGCTGTCGCCGCCCGCAATGCCGAGAGCGCCGTCGCGGCAGGCATCACTGGGCGGACCGGACCGCAATTAATGGCCTCGCTGAATAGATTCGCGTCGTGGGCCGATCAGATGGCTTCCCATTCCGCCACGGTCGCACAAGCGGCGCAGGATCACGGTGGCCGCTTCGATCGCGTCCAGCAGGAAACTCCGCGAACCCAGCAGTTCACCGAGACCCGGCAGTCGCTCACTCGGGCGCAGATGCTGATGATGCAGACCGGCGGCCTCATGGGTTCAGACCAGTTCGTACGGTATGGCAATCACCTGCAACAGCTCGATACCCAGGCCACGACGACCGGGGTGTCTTATCACCTATCTGAGCTGCCCCAGGCTCCGCCGCCGCCGCCGGTGGTCACCGACATCGTGAACGACGGGGCCAGCGCGCCCAGCGAAGGGGCCGGACAACCAGGGGAGCGCAAGCCCGGCGAGACCGAAGATCAGCCCGGCACAGGCACATCGTCGGATACCGGCGCCGCGACTGGCGACGCCACCGCGGGCAGAGATCCCCTGGCCGACCCGCTGGCCGATCCCGCAGCGGATCCCCTGCTGGCCGGCGCAGAGGGCGCCTCACCAATGGGTGGTGACCCGATGCAGCAGATGCTGCCGATGGCGGCGATGGTCCCCTCAATGCTGGCCGGTGCTCTCGGCGGTGCCATGGGCGCAGTGACCAGTGTTCCGCAGCAGCTCATGGGCGCCGCTCAGCAGGTCATGCAAGGAGCGGCGTCGAGCCTGCAGGAGAAACCTGACCTCGGGCTCGATAGCGCTCTCGACGACGCGGGACTTTCTGACTTCGGCGGCGGTCTAGGCAGCGGCGGAGGCGGTGGCGGTGGCGGTGGCGGCATGGAGCCGGCCGGGCTCGACACCTCCCTGCCTCCAGGCGGTGGCGCGCTGGCCGCTGCATCGGCGCCCACCGGCGCGCCGGTCCTGCCCGCGACCAGCGGAGCGGTGAGCCCGCCCAGCTCACCCGTACCGGCCGGCGCCGGCATGGGTGGCATGGGAATGATTCCGCCCATGATGGGCGGCATGGGCGCTGGCGGCGGCGCAGGCGGCGACCGGGAGAAGCCACCACCGGACAAGACGGTGGTGATCCCCTCCATTCCGAACGGAGAACCGGTCAAAGGTGAGGTCGAGCGCCGCCAAACCGCCACCGTCGACAACGCCGCAACCCAAGCGGGGCCCAGTGACCAAGCTGCGCCCGGTCGTCCGCGTCGCCGCGTCACGATGCCACCCGACGCCGAAGGGGATGCGAAATGACCGCAGCTTACGGATCCGCCGCGAAGCCGGCGGCCGCACCTAACGGTGCCCGCCCGGCCGCCTACGAATCGGACGCCGAGCTGGTCGCCCGCAACGTCGCGACGATCGAGCGCGTTCAGCAGACCCTGCGGAATCTTCGAAAGAAGTGGGCCAGCATCGACGTGCATATGGAAAGCGCCGACGGTGACGTCCAGCTGTCGGTCAATCACCACGGGCGGCTCATGTCGTTGTCGCTGGCCCCAGGATGCACGACCCGCTACACAAATGAGGGACTCGAGCGGGTGATCAGCACGACGCTGCAGGCCGCGGTTGCCGACGCCTACGCCGAGCGTGAAGTCATCGAGCAGAACGCAGAAGAGGCAGCCAGAGAGGCTGCCAAGCTGCTCGACAACCTCCAGTAATGCAGGGCCCGCTCCTAGACGGTTATGGCGAATCAGGCCGTGCCGGTAGCCACATGTCGGCTATCGGCGCTACGGTTGATGCATGAATGAGGGCACGTCACCGCAGGTCGGACCCGCTGCAGCGGGTCCCGGCTCGCCGTGGGCCCCTCCTCGCGGACCTGAGCACCAGCCCATGGGCGGCCCCCCGGGCACCCCCACCGGTGTGATGCCTCCTCAGCCACCCCATCCAGCCCCTTTCATGCCGCCGCCGGCCGCCGCGCCGCGTGAACGCACGCCGAAGTCGGTGTGGGTGCTCTCGGGTGGCGCAGTCGTGCTTGCGCTGGCGGCGGTGGTGATGGGTGCTCTCGCGTGGACGCGACCCGATCCAGCGCCGGTCACCACGTCAGTGACGCCCTCTGCACCCAGCTACAGCTCCGAGGAAGTCAGCGCCGCCCGCGACGAGGCGTGCGCCGCGGCTAAGTCGGTGGTCGCCGCGGTCTACGAAGCCTCGGTTCCGCTCGTAGCGGCGCTACCCAACCGCGACAGCCCGGAATACCGAGCCGCACTCGCCAACGAGCAAGCTGTGGTCCTGGTCGAAATGGAGTACCTGCGCCTGCACACCCCGCCGGCCACACCACGCGAGATCGCCGACCCGATGGGCGACTACATCGATGCCACGCTCGCCGTCCTGGCCGCCGACACCAGCGGCCAGGACCGCAACCTACCCGCACAGCAAAGCCAGACCGCTATGGGCCGAATTACCGCCGCCTGCAGATGAGGGGAACACGCACATGCCTTCGGTGAATAAGCCGCTAGATCTTGAAACCGTTGCCGCACAGAGCCTTAATAGCTCAGGTTCTGCTGTCGCGGCATCAGCAGCGGCGGACATAGGAAGTTCAGGCACCTCGGCCGGTGCAGTATGCGCCCCCGCTGGGGCAATGTGGGCAGGCCTATCGGCAGCAGTCGCAGAGAACCAGGCAACCAGCGAAGCGCTTGCAGCGCACGCGACCCGGCGGATCGAAGCCCTGTATCGGCTCAGAAGTGAAGCCGTCCAGCACCTTGACGGAATCGATGAAGAGAACAGGCAGGCATTAACGCTTCTGCCCCCTGGGCTTCGCACATGACTACTTACGCGACGTCAACCGCTGAGCAGACCCCTCATACCGATGGGCCGACCACACCTCCCTCCCGAAACGCGGGTGGGCCACCCGCTCAGCGTGCGGCGCGTCGGCGGCGACGCGCCGGGGTGCTGGTCTCTGCAGGCGCTTTAGCCTTGGCGGCCGCCGCAGCGACGGTCACCGCGATGGCCTTGATCACACCCCCACATCCCGCACAGCGCACCGTGAACGTTGAGCCATCACCCCCAACGGCGTACAGCTCCAGTGAAATACAGGCCGCCAAAGACACCGCTTGCTCCGCGTGGGATAGAGCGGCACGCATTACGGCGCAAGCAAGCAAAGCTAGCGCTTCTGCACTCGGTATGAATCGGGACTACCAAGCTCCTACCAGCGCTGGTGCGCTTCTTGACGAAAAGCGAACGCGGGTCGCGGCCTTGAGCTACCTCCGCACTCAGCTATCGCCCGCCACACCGAACGAAGTTGTCGAACCAATTCAGCAATGGATTACCGCTAGTCTCGATGAGTTGCATGCTTTGGTTCAAAGGTCGTGGGATGCAGCGGAAGTAGCGGTGCAGCGCGGGAACAGCTTGGTAGATCCGGTTACAAGTGCGTGCGGGCTCCGGTAAATGCCAGCTACGGGAGGGTTGCACGGGCGCCTGGTCGTGACACCTGAGATGGTGCCGCCGGACGCTACGGTCTGGGATGGTGTTCAACAGATGCACCAGGCGGAAGCCACTAAGTGGGAGGGCGTCCACCAGGAAATTACGCGCAACAACAACCTATTTCGAGGCGTCGCCGATTCCAAAGGATTTGACGAGGCGCACAGTGCAGGGTCGCGGATTGCCGAAGAAGTGAGAACGGTCAATGAATGGCATGTGAAGGCGGCCAGCGCCGCTGGCGAGATCGCTGCCGCCATTCGACAGACCACAGCGGCTCAAAGTCAGCGTGTAAGCGAGGCAGAGGAGGAGATCTCAACCTCAAGACTGCCCGGCCAGGCCGAAGTCATAGTTGCGAAGTACCATGGGATGGCTCTCTATCAGACCGAAGCGGGCGTTACTGCTGCGCTCGCGGAGCACACCTCGCTGCAAGCGAGCCCGGAGCACACCCGCGCTGTGAGCATGCTAGGCAACATGGGTGACGTCGCCACCGCCCCACCCCCAAATCCGGCCGACACCAACACTTCTCCGGGTATTGCTCAAGAGGACGACCCCTACCGAATTACCTCAAAGCCTGATCTCGATGAAGCCAAGGCGCCAGAATCTGTCGCCCTAGACGATGGCAGCGGCACGCCAGTAGCCCAGGCGGGTACTGGTTCTGCGGCAGGCGACTCAAGCACCGGAGCAATCAACGCTGCTGGGGTGCCCGTTACTCAGGCGACCCCTGGTGGGACGTCGCCCCGCCCAGCGGCCTCACCGCTAGGTGGTGGCGGTATGCCGTCGATGGGCGGCATGGGTAGCGGGGGCGGGCTTGGTTCGGGCGGTGGTATGCCGAAGATGCCGGGCGGCCTTGGGGGCGGCGGAGTGCCGGGAATGGGATCGAATCCGCTGAGTAGCGGCATGGGTCAAATGCCTGGCGCCGGAAGCGGATTGCCCAGTGCTGGAGGGGTTCCGGGCTCGGGCACAGGCGCTGGATCACCTGCGGCCGCGTTTTCCCAAGGGTTGTCGACAGGGGCTGGCATCGGTGGCGGGATGCCCTCCGCGCCCCCGGCGGCTCCACCGAGTCCGTCATCGGCCTTGACGGCAGGAGGGCACGGGGCGTCGGCCACACCTGTGTCGGCCGCTGCAGGCGGTGGAATGTCGCCGGCCGCAGCTCAGCCGGGCATGGTTGCCCCGGCTGGTCCAGCCGCTGCTGCTCCTACCGCGACTGGCATGGGCGCCGGCGGCGCAGCCCCGATGATGCTTCCGCCCGGCTCGATGGGTCCACCGGCCGGCGCTGTGCCGCCTCCCGCAGCGACGGTCCCGGCCGCAACGCTCGCCGCTGGTAGCAATGCACCATCGGCGTCACCGCCGCCATCGAGCGCCGGGGCGGGGGCGACGTTGATTCCGGCGAGTGTGGTTGCAGCGGGCCAAACGGCTGCGGCGCGCGAACGGCGGGAATCGGCTGATGCGGCGGCCGCGAAGGAGCTGGCGTGGAAGCTGCAACATTCCGCTCAGGCGGTCGGCTACCCGATCGAGTGGGCGGTGGGGGTCTTCCGGTCACCAAGCGGCACTGAAACCGTTATCACATCCAATGATGGGGCTAGCTACATTCCCGCGGGTGTCTTCGTCCCGCGCTCGGCTCGTGTACTGGCGACAGATCCGTTGGTGGACGACCATTTTCGGCAACTGTGGTTCGGCTGGGCTGATCCGGCGCGAGTTCTCATCGAGTATGCGCAGCTGCGCGCCGAGATGGGCTGGCGTCTGGTCGCGGCTGCGACCACGGGGCCGTTAACGTCGCTGCGTGATGCAGGAGTGGAGCATCCGCCGTCTTGCACGCGACAGACGAATCCGCTGCTTCAACCCGGCCAGCAGACCGCTGCGCCCGGCATGGATGCAATGCACGAGCACCGGCTGGCGGCGTTATGGCCTGACGTGTATCCGCGGCTACTGCGTGTAATGGATGCCGACCCCATGCTGCAAGACAGAATCGTGGCGGCCGCCAGTGCCCTGCTGATGAACACGGCGACCACCCAGGCCGTGGCTGTGGACGGCGGGATCCCCAATCCCGTTCGCCAGATCTGGCTCACGCGCGGCGGAGACCGGGATCCAAGCCCGCAGCAGTGGGCTGAGTACGACGCGGCGGCTAAGGACTTCAACACCGTCACCTCAATCTTCCGGCCAGGCTTTGTCGGTCAGGCTGACCCGAGCGACACCATTGAAGAACTCGCGCGCTATCGCGCGCACTGGATGGTGGCGCGCACCGCCGAGCTAATCGGCGGTTGGGCTACACGTCCGCTGCCGTTGCCCGACATGTGCTACGCCGCGGCGGCCGCCGGCAACGTCCACATCCGCGATCTGATCGTTGAGTCGCTTGCCAGTGTCGAAGAGGACCTTGTGCACGCCGCTGGGTAAACTATGTCGGACCGTATCCGGGTCTGCTACGCCGCGGGGACGCGCCCCGCTAGGCGTGCCAGAACCGCCGACTCAGCAACGTCGATGAAAGTCCTTCTCAGTCAATTTGGCTGCGGTGGTGGCTGACTCGTTGTTTTGCACGGTACGGTTCTGGAGTGCCGATGAATCTGGCTTCCAAGACACAGGTGCGGGGTCATTACTTCTTGCGCCGGCGGCTGGGATTTGCGTTTCAGCGCCGGTCGGTGCGCATGCAGACCGACCGGATCCGCACGCAGCGATTGATGCTGATGATCTCGGCGCTGCTCGCCGTCCTGGTGATGGTTGGGGCGCTCGTGGTGGGTTGGCTGCGGCCCGCGGGCTTGGTCAATGATTCCAAGATTGTGGCCGACCGCAAACTCGGCACGGTCTTCGTGTCAGTGGACGGCCGGCTGCACCCGGCTCTCAACTTGGTCTCGGCATGGCTCATCGCTGGGGACCGGGCCGAGCCGACGTTTGTCAGTCCCGACGACCTCGCCAAGTGGCCGCGGGGACCGTTGGTCGGCATCGAAGGCGCCCCCACCGAGCCGCCTCCGGTACTGACGCCGGAGGTGTCGCGCTGGGCGGTGTGCGACACGGCGTCAGAGTCGATGAGCGGGCGCCCGGTGGTCACCGGGATCAATGGCGAGCTGACGTTGGGCGATCGGGCCCGCGAGGTTGGTGCCGATACCGCCGTTCTTGGCGCCTTCAATGAGCAGGCGTATGTCATCACCAATGGTGTGCGGATGCCGGTTGACCTTTCCGATAGGGCGGTTGTGGAGCCGCTGGGCCTGGAGGAGGCCGGCGCGCCGGTCGATCTCTCCCAGGCCATGGTCGACGCCCTGCCGGCTGGTCGTCCTCTGGTCGTTCCGGCGGTGGCGGGGGCAGGCCAACCCAGCACGGTCAACCTGGGCACGCCCACCCCTTTGATGAATGGCTCGGTGGTGGTGTCTCAGGACGTGGCCTCGGGCAAGGATCAGTTCTACGTCGTACTCGCCAATGGTGTGCAGCCGGTGTCCTCGGTCGTGGCGGCCATGCTGCGCCAACGTGAATCATTCGGGGTGTCGCAACCACCTCGCATCTCGCCGGACGTGTTGGGCGATGTCCCGGTGCGCGAGGTGCTCGACGTGACCGGGTATCCCGCGGAGCCGCTCAAAGTCGTGGATTGGCGTGCCGACCCCGTGCTGTGTGTGGCCTGGGACCGGGGTGCAACGGATCGACAGGCCCGCCAGCGGCTCCTCGTCGGCCGAGCCTTACCGGTGACGGCCGAGCAGGAGGCTCATCTCGTTCCGCTCGTCGTCGGCAGGGAGGACCAGGGCAAGCTCGCCGATCAGGTTCTATTGGCTGACAATCCGGCAACGTGGGTGTCGACCACCGGCGCAAGTGCTGACTCTGTTCGTCGCGAAACCCTGTGGCTAGTCAGCGAATCCGGGGCGCGCTACGGCGTCCCCTTCGACGATGAAGCACTGCAGGCGCTGGGGCTCAAGAATGTCGCTCCGCGCCTGGCGCCGTGGCCACTGCTGCGGGTGTGGCCTCCCGGCCCGGAGTTGTCGAAGCAGGCGGCGATGACGATGCATGACACGCTGGCCGGTTCCGCGGCCCCGATCACCGAACAAGGACGGTAGACCGCATGGCAACAGTGAAGCCCCGCCAAGGCTCGGTGAAGGTGCCCCCGACGATGGGTGGGCGCGAAACGGTTCCCGAACCGCTGGAGGCACCGCGCCCGGTGCCCCGCAGCAAGGCCGCGATCATCCTGCCGGTGGTCATGGGTGTCGCGTTCCTCGGGATCATGGCGCTGATGCTGTCTCAGCCCGGGTTGCGCAGCGGAACGATGGGCATGATGACCTTGCTTTTCCCCATCATGATGATCGTTTCGATGGGGTCCTATATGTTCTCCAATCGCGGTGGCGGCGGCGATAAGCAGCTCTCGGGTCCGCAGATGGAGCAGGCGCTGCGCGACTACGCGATGACCCTCGATGAGACGCGGGACAAGGTACAAGACGCCGCCCGGGCCCAACACGCGCAGTTCGAGTATCTGCATCCCGAGCCGGCGCTGCTGTCCGGGTTGGTCGGGTCGGCGCGGATGTGGTGCCGCACGCCAAATGATCCCGTCCTGAAAGTCTTTTACAGCCAGGTACGCGTTGGGCTGGGCACGTCGAAGGTCGTCAAGGAACTGGAGACCAACGAGCTGGGCCGCCGCGAGGACTACGAGCCGGTCACCTACGACGCTTCTTCGGCGTTTCTCCAGACGCAAAGCAAGCTGCAGAACGCGCCGAAGCCGTTGCTGCTGCGCAACATTGCCGGTATGGCGCTGATCGGCCGTGACGGCATGGAACCGGTGTACGGGCTGGCGCGCGCGCTGATTTGCCAAGCCGCTGTGGCGCATTCACCCCGGGACTTCAAGATCATGATCGTCACCGACGACACCGCGCGCTGGGAATGGTGCAAGTGGCTGCCGCACTGTGCGCACCCGACGCTGCGGGACCGTGGCGGTCCTACCCGGATGGTGTGGACCACCGGGGAACAGATGGACGCTGCGGTCGGCACGGAGCTGCATGGCCGCGACGCCTTTCGCACGAATTCCACCACGACGCCGCATTGGTTGGTGATCGACGATCGCCGCCGTCGCGGTGACGACCGCCATTGGGAAACGCTGACCCGTGCCGGCGGTGTGGCGGGAGTGACCTTCTTGGCTCTCTCTGATGAGCCGGGGCGCGGGCTGGGATTCGAAGACGCCAACACGTTTTGCGTTTCGGAGGCTGAGGTCACCCATCGCGGCCAATGGTTCTGCCGCCCCGACTCGATGGACCTGGCCAGCGCGCGGGTGCTGGCCCGCAAGATGGCCCGCTATCGCGTGGAGGGCGAGCGCTCTCGCAGCCTCATCGACGACGCCTCCGTTGACGCCGACCTCTACAAGATCATCGGCATCGACGACCCGGGCAATCTGGACGTGGAAAAGCTGTGGGCGTCTACGCTTGCCGGCCCTCCGTTCGAGGACAATTCGTGGGGTGCGAAGTGGCTGCAGTTCCCGGTCGGTGTCGATCCGACCGGGGCTCCGGTCTACATCGACTTCAAAGAGACCCATGAGGGTGGTATGGGGCACCACATGGTGATCGCCGGCACTACGGGCTCGGGTAAGTCGTCATTTCTCACGACGTTGATCCTGTCGGCGGCCCTGACCCACTCGCCGGAGACGTTGGTGTTCGCATTCTTCGACTTCAAGGGCAAGACGACGGCGAACATGGTGGCCGGACTTCCCAATGTTGTTGCCGCCATGGGTAACTTGAAAGACGACTCACTGTGGATTGAACGCATGGGCGACGTCATCAATGGCGAACTTGAGCGCCGCAAGTCGCTGCTTGACCGGGCGGCAATCAGCGAGGTCGCCGAGTACGAGTACCGCCGGATCCACTTGGGGCACCGTCTGGAGCCGCTTCCCGCGCTCATCATCGTCATCGACGAGTTCACGCAGATGTTCATCGAAGCACCCGAGTCGAAGAAGATCATCGACGAGATCGGCCGCCAGGGTCGCGCTCTGAACGTGAAGATGATCTTGGGCTCCCAGCGTCTCGGGCATGAGATGCAGTCAGGCATTATGGCCAACATCCCGATCCGCGTGGGGCTGCGCACCCTCGACGCCGGGGAGTCGATGGCGATTATCGGCACCGACGAAGCCAAGCATCTGCCCGAAAAGCCTGCCGGTGCAGGCTTGTTGCGTGTGCAGGGCCGGGATCGGTTGGTGCGCTTCCAATCTGCGTTCGCGCGCAAGGTTTACCATCCGCCTCGGCGGGTGGTCGCCGAGGCAGTGCGCACCCAAGCCGGATATATGGCCCCCGAGGTGTTCACCGTCGCACCCATGGCCGCGATCACGTCCGCGCCCAAGCTGTCAGCGGCCCCGGTGGAATCCACCGACACCGTGCTTGGTGCGGACGGGCAACCGATCCGGGAGCTTGAAGCCTCCATCAGGTCTCTGCGCGAGCAGACCAGAGTTCCGGTCCACCAGATGTGGCTGCCGCCGCTTGAGCCCGTGCCCGTCGAGGATTTGGTGCGCCGCCTGCGGCGCAAGCCGTGGCACCAGGACTACGGACACACCGCCGGACTGCAATTCCCGGTGGGGATCGAAGACCGTCCTTTCCAGCACGCGCAGCGCGTGTACGCCCTGGACTTCTCCTCGGGCAACTGCGCGGTCATCGGCCAGCAGAGTTCCGGCAAGACCACCGCGCTGACAACGATCATCACCGGCGCGGCCATGATGTATCACCCGAAGCGGGTGCAGTTCGTCGTGGTCGCGATGGGCGGTCCGGGTCTCAACGAGGTTGAAGGGCTTCCCCATGTGAGCTCGTTCGCCCGGGCGGGGGACCGCGAGCGAGTGCAGCGCACGATCGCGGAGATGAAGCTGCTGGTCGAGGAGCGTGAGGAGGCATTCAGCCGGCTCGGCCTGAGCATGGAAAGCTTCCGGGCCCGCAAGTTCGGCGGTGAGGCCGGCCCGGTACCCGATGACGCCTTCGGCGAGGTGTTTCTGGTCATCGACGGATGGCAGCAGTTCCGCACGACCTTCGGCGAGGATCTGCTATCCGACCTCGGCGTGATCATGGAGCGCGGCAACAGCCTGGGTGTTCGCGCAATCGTGGCCGCCGCCGGCTGGATTGCTGGCGGGTTCCCATCCTGGATGTCGAATACTTTCACCCTCAATGTCGAACTGGCCCTTGGCAGCCAAGACGATCCGTCGAAGAACAACCGCGATGTCGCCAAGAAGGTTCCGTTCGGTAAGCGAGAACTGCTCGGTGATCCCGATGACGAGAACGCGGAAACGCGGACCGAGACCATCAGCGGTAGGGGCACGTCGATGGCGGGATATCATTTCCAGACCGCACTGCCCATCCTGACCGCACCAGACGGCAGGACTGTCGGCCCGCGTGAGGCCGCCGAGGTGATCATCAAGCTGACCGGTGTCGATCAGGTCGCACAGGTCCGAATGCTTCCGGGCACGGTCAGTGTCGACGAGGTCTTCGCCGCCCAACGTGAGGCGCGCCCTGGTGTGGTGCCTTTCGGCATCTCCGAGGTGGGTCTGGTCGCCGCCGAAGCCGACTTCACCCGCAACCCTCACCTGCTGTTCATAGGCAATCCCGAGTGCGGCCTGTCGAATTCCCTGGCAGCCGTCGCCCGATCGATCATGCGGTGCTACCGACCCGACGAAGCCCAGATCTATGTCATCGACCCGGGCAATGCCCTGGTCCGCGTGGTGCAAGGCCCACACCTGGGCCGCTACATCGGCGAAGACGGCGTGGAGTCCGAGGGCTACACCTACTACGAGGACGACGTGCGGGCAATGACCCGACACATCGACGCGCTGCTGGCTCCGCGCATGCCCCGCGGCCGCGCCGGACAGGAGGAACTCGCCCAGGCCACGCGCTCATGGTCGGGACCGGAGATCTTCGTCCTCATCGACGACGAGCAGATCGTCGCGGGATGGAGTCAGGCCAATATGTTCAGCGCCCAAGGGACCGCAGTAGACGGACTGACCAAATACATCAACCGCGCGCGCGAAGTCGGACTGCACCTGATCGTCGGACGCCGTTTCCCGTGGGGACCGGCGATGTCGTCCCCACTGGCCGGCAAGCTCATCGCCCAAACCGCCCCAACCGTGGTCATGGACGGCGCCCGCTTGGAAGGCGAGCTGATCAGAGGCGTTCGCGCAGCCAGGCAGCCGGTGGGTCGAGGGATCTACGTGACCGACCGCCTGTCGGCCCCCGCGCAAATCGCAAAGGTGCTGCCCCTTGAGTGATCCAGGACATCGGCTCGGCGCAGCCGTTGATGCAGCAAGGCTGGACTTGGGCTTGTCGAAGATGGATCTGGCCAAGATCGCCAGGGTGGGCCGTTCCACGATCACCGACTTGATCAACCGTGGGAAAATCCCGGGCCGGGAAGTCACCCGAGGGCGGATAGAAGCCGCACTCGGCTGGACCCCGGGCAGCTTCGGCACTGTTCTGGACGGCGCAGAACCCACTTTGCGCTCCGATACCGAATATCCGCAGAGCGGAACCACGAAAGTGCTGGTTGAGCAGCTCACGCAGATCGCGCAGGAAGCCCGGGCCGGATCCGCGGCCGCCGACACTCTCAGTAAGCGACTGCAGGTCATCGGGGACATGGCGGAATCCGCAGCTCAGCTGGCCGCACGTACCCGCTGAAACAAGTGTCCGGACCATGCGTCGGTAGCTGGAATAATGACGAGTGACGAAATGTCCGAGGTGCGGGCGGACGAACGGCGAATACCAAAAGAGTTGACAAAAAAGGTGGCTGCGCTGGTGGCAGCCACAGCCGAACCGCTCTAGTCTCGGCGTATCAGGTACCTAGCGTCTTAGGGAGAGGCTCATCGTGACCTTTTTTGTCGACCCTGTCGGGGTTGCTGCTCAATCCGTAGCTGAAGCGACCGGAACCGCGACCACCGCGGGTGTGCTCGCCGGTTCCACGCCGGCCATGACCGCCGTCGTCCCGATGGGAAGTGAGGAGGTCTCCGCGCTTCTGGCTTCCACCATCCAGGCGCACAACGCACAGTTCCTCGCCCAGACCGGAGTCAACGTCACGGATCGGGGAATGTTCGCTGGCGACGTCGCGATCTCCGGGGTGACGTCTGTCGCGACCGAGGCCGTCAACCAGGCCTCGCTGCTGCTCTGAACACATGCCCGTCCAATATTGGGGCCTGACGCCCGAGACGAACGCCATCCGGCTGACCACGGGGCCCGGCGCCGCGGCCATGGCGTCGGTCGTGGCGGGCTACCAGGCTGCTGGAGTCACGCACATCCAGCAGGGCGCGCAGATGATGGCCACGGCCGCCACGACCGCTGCCGGCAGCTGGTGGGGCCAGGGTGGCACCTCCATGATGGCGGCAGCCGTCCCCAAATCGGAGTGGCAGATCGAGGCGGGTGCGCATGCGGAGAAGGCCAGCTGCCTGATCAGCGAGGCCGCGGCCGCGCACTCCACGGCGGTGGCCGCGACCATTCCCTATCCGGTGGTCGTCGCAAACCGCGTCCGTGAAGCAGTGCTGGTAGCCACCAACATCATCGGGCAGAACACTCCGGCCATCTGGGAGGCCGACGCTGAGTATGGCGAATTCTGGGCGCAGAACGCGACAGCGATGACCGGGTACTCCACCGCCGCGGCCGGCATCGCCTCGGGTCTCAGCGTCCCGCTGCGGCCACCGCTGGTGACCGGCGCGAATCCTGCTGGGCTGGCCGCAGGCATGGCCAGTATGGGGGCGCAAGGGGTACAGACCGGCGTCCAAGCGTCAGTGCAGGGCCTCAGCGCCCCGCTGCAGGCTGCGGGCCAGGCGGTCTCCTCGGCGGCACCCGCCGCGCTGTCAGCAGCTACGAGCGCGGGCACCGGCCAGTCGGGCGCCGATGGCGACGTGGGCACGACGGGGACCCCGCAGCTGGCCCAGCCGGGTGGAAGCGAACTCCTCGGCTCCGGCCAGTCGATGATGGGCATGGCCAGCTCGCTGCCGCAGATGGCCCAGGGGATGACCCAGCCACTGGGCCAGCTCGCGCAGGCACCCATGCAAATGGGTGGACAGCTCAGCGGCCTCATGGGGTCGATGGGCGGCATGGGCGGTGGACCTTTCGGCGGACTGTCGGCCAGCTCGCCTGGCGCCAATCTCGCGTCGTCGATGAGCGGCGTCAGCGGCGGCTTCGGCTCTGGCGGCGGCCCGGTGTCGGCCGCTCTGACCAAACCTGCCGGTGCCGGCATGGGTGGAGGCCCGATTGGGATGCCCTCGGCCTGGTGGGGACCGGCCGCTGCGGCGGACGGGTCCGGGGCAGCTGGGCAGAACAAGCCCACAGCGGCCGCTCGCGCAGGCATGCCGGCCATGGGGTCGGGTGCGCCGATCGGCTCCGGTATGCCCGGGATGATGCCGATGGGCGCCGCCCAGGCCGGGCAGCGCCGCGATCAGGGCGCCAGCCGCGGCGAGGACGACACGTCGCTATCGGTGGTCCTCGACGACGCTGACGCGATCCCCATCCTGACCGCCAATGGCGTGGTCTACACAGACGGGGGAGGGTGATCTGCTCGGCGGCAACCGGCACAACACATGACGACAAACAGGCACAGACATCCCTTGCGGGAAACGAAAGGAAGTGGACATGTTCCAGACTGACTCAACCAAGCTGCGCAATGCGGCCAGTGGTCTCGACGAGATCAAGAACCAGACGCTCAACGCGCTGGGTCGCTACGTCACGATGAACCAGGACCTCGGCGGTGCTGCGTTCATGGGCGTCGCCTCCGTCGCGTCGATGAAGACCACCGAGGAAGTCGCAACGACCGGGCGCAACGTCTCGTCGCGCTTCGATCAGGTGATCCAGGCCATGCAGATCGGCGCCAACGAGTACGACCGCGTTGAGGCCGAGAACCAGGCCAAGCTGTCCAGCGTCGCCACCCAAGCGTAACCCCCTTACCGACAACAACTTTCAGAGGAGAACCCACATGGACATGATGCGGTACGACCAGGCGAAGATGACTGACCACGTGGCCGCGCAGGCCGGCCTGGTCGCACATCTCAATGGTCTCAAGGATCAGGCACTCAACGTGCTCGCCCAGACTCAGGAGTTCTGGACCGACAAGGGTGCCAATGCCTACGCCGAGGCTCAGCGGTCGATTGTGATGGCCTACGAGCAGGTCTTCGAGACCATCGGGCGCCACGGCGGTGCGCAGAGCGGTGCCGTCAACAACACCGATGTCGGCGACGCGAATAACGCCGCCCGGTTCGTCGGAATCTGAGCAAGGACTGACCATGGGAGCGCAGCTGTCGACCACCTCCGAAGGCTTGTGGTTGACGGCTGCGCTCTCGGGTATCACCCGACTTCCCGCAGCACTGCGGGTGCGGCCAGTGGGCGACACCGAGGCCATGCTGGCATCGCATCCAGGACTGCAGGTACTCGAGGAGGCGGGGGTGTGCCAAGGGCGCACCCTCGACCCCGACGTGCAGGAATGGCTTCTGACCCTGGGCCGATGCGATATTGACGTGTCGATCATGGTGACCCGCCCGGACGAGCGATCCGAGCGCCTCACCGGGCCCCCCGAAATCTTCAAACCGCCGGCGGATCCGCTCAAAGAGCCGCTCGCCGCCGCCGCGGCGCTACGCGCATGGCGCGCACACCAATCTGCCGCTCGCACAGCGGTTCTCTGTCGCCGCGACGGCAAATGGGTTGTCGCAGCGCGCGTGTGGCGAAGCGGTGATGAACCACTTGACGAAGTAACCATCAGCCCCCTGGAGGGTGACACGACAGTCTTTGAGGCTGTCAACGACCTGCTCGGTGATGAGCTTCCGGCCGAATTCGAAGGCATCAACATCGAGGCCGAGCGCCTGGAATCGGTGCTGAGCAGCTGGCAGGCCGACCCGCAGGGCTACGACGTGATTGGGGAGCTTCTCAAGCTGGGCCTAACCGCCCGCCAGGCTCGCGTTATCGTCGCAGTATCCGACACCGGCGCCGTTCGCGCGGCCATCGGCGCCACCCAATACTCACTGGACGGCCCCGAGTTTGCCGCTACTGGAGCGATGGTCGTCGACTCCCTGATGGGTCGGGTGGTCATCTCGTCGAGCACCACTGATGACCAGCAGCGTTGGACGATGCTGTTCCCGGGCACCACGGCCCGGACCGGCCGCGCCGTCAGCGACGTCTTGAAGGACTTGCCCAGCGGTGCTGGATGGCAGCACCACCAAAGAATTCAGACATTTCACGCACACTGATGTGCCTAACGTCGTGGACGCCTGAAATATGTGGTTGGTAGTCTTTCTGCGACGGTGATATTCACCGATTCGAGGAGCCTTCGAGTGCTCCCCGGTGGAAATCGGCAGGAGGGCGGGCTACATGACCGAGTCCAGAGATCAACAGTTCTTCGACGCACTGAACAACACGGGACGCGACGAAGATGACGAGGCGCACGCGGATGCGCCAGACGCCGCCGGACCGGGCGACACACCGCCGCCAGCATCCCCCAGCTATCCGCAGCCACGATTTGCTGCGGATGGGCCGCAGGGCGACCCGGCGAGCGGCAGGCACCACGTCGATCCACCCATCAGCGCGGGCGGCAGTTGGGGGCAACCCCTCGAGACGACGGGTTACAACCCGCCGCCGCCGTGGCAGAACAGCGCGCCGGGAACCGACGCCGAGTCACCTTCGCAACCTGACATCCCCACGGCGCCTGCATCTTCGGACGCACCAGAGGTGGAGGGCCTTAACGAAAGCGGCGACGCCAGCCCCATCCAGGAGATGAATAACCGGCCGGATGGCTTCACGGCGGACGAGCCGATCGGCGGGGCGCCGCACACCGCTGGACCGGCGGCCCCGGCGGACGGGCCGCACCATCCAGACGAGGGTCGCGCAGCGCCGCCACCACCGCCGGCATGGGCTCCTCGGCCCAGCGGACAACCGTCATCCTTCGGGGGGGACGCCGACCGGCAGGAACTAGCGCCAGGTCGGCCTGCTCCTCGCCCGGTGGCTCCCGAAGAACGAACACAGTTTCTGTCCCGCGACGTGCTGCGAAATGCGCTGGGCCCCAACGCGACACCACCACCACCGCCTCCCGGGTGGCCCGCCCAGGGCGGCGGCCCCCAACCCGGCCTGCGACCGCGGTCAACCCTGCCGCCAGGCTGGCCCGCGCGTGGGCCGGAGCTGCCGCCCGCTGAATCGGTCGCGCCCAGCGGGCCGCGGCCACCGGAGTGGGACTGGTCGCAAAGCGCCGGGACCGGTGGCGCAGAGCTGCGCAGTGAGCAGATCTCTGCATCCGAGCTCAACGCGCCTCGCAAGATTCCCTCGTCACGAGGATGGCGAAAGTGGCTCTACTACGGCACTTTCAAGCTCATCAACACCGGCGAGTCGCCGGATGAGCAGCTGTTGCGCAACCTCAACGCGACTGTGGCCGGCCACCTGCGAGGCACCTATTCGATCGTTGTCCTGGGCGGCAAGGGCGGCGTGGGTAAGACGACGACCACCGCGTCGATCGGGTCGACGTTCGCCTCGCTGCGCAAGGATAAGGTTATTGCGATCGACGCCAACCCCGATCGCGCCTCCAACCTGGCCGATCGGATCGACCCCAAGGCCACGAACTCCTATAAGGACGTGCTGTCTGACCGGAACTTGCACGGCTACAGTGATATTCGCTCGCACGTCGGCATGAACGAGGCTGCCGGTTTGGATGTTTTGGGTAATCGCTACCAGAGCGATCGTCCGCCGCTGACCGCCAAGGTCTACACCGACACGCACACGGTGCTGCAACGCTTCTACAGCGTGCTGATCAGCGACTCGGGCACCGACGTCGACCACCAGGTCTTTCCAGGTCTGATGGGTCGTGCCGATGCCCTGATCATGGTGGCCTCGACGGCGCCGGACGGCGCCAAAGGTGCTGCCGAACTGATGGATTGGGCCTATCAGGCCGGCTATCACCGGCTGCTGCAGCGCACCGTGGTCGTCATCAACGATGTGCGCGGCGATAAGGGGAAAGCCCATCGCAAGCTGGTCGACTCGCTGGTGGAGAAGTTCTCCCGGTGGGTCAGTCCACAGCGCGTCTTCGTGGTTCCGTTCGACCCTCACATCGCTTCGGCAGGGGTGATTGACATCAATGAGCTGCGCGCGGAGACCCGCCGGCGTTACCTGGAGATCACCGCTCGGCTGGCAACGGGCTTTAACAGCAGCGAGGACGGGCAGTGAGTCCCGCCGAGCCAACCACCCCGGCGCTGTGCAGGGTCGCGCTCCTGGTGGGGGAGGACTTCGAGATCGACTACTCGTTGCCCGCCGGGGTGGCGCTGATTGCGGTGACCGAGGACCTGGTGGCGCGCGTCAACGAGGTTCTGCGCGAACGGGGTCGTCCGCTGCTTGATCCCGAGCAGAGCTACCGGTTGTGCCGAGCGGACGCGCAGCCGCTGGACCCGCAGAAGACGCTGGACGAGTGTGGCGTGCTCGACGGCGAGCAGTTGTGGCTCTTGCCGGCGGCCTCGGCCGAAACTTACGAACCGGTGACGGAAATGGTTTCGACCGCCATCGCTCGCGCGGCCAATCAACTGCTGGCCACCCTGACGCCCGACATGGGGCGCAAAGTCGCCAGTTGGCTCCTTGCCGGCGTCGTGGGGTGGGCGTGCCTGATCTTGGTGAACTGGTGGTGGAGCATCGGGGGCACCGACGCGCCGTATGGCTGGATCGGCGCAGCCTCAGCCTGGGCGATGCTGGTGGTCCTTGTAGCTGCCGCCCGTGGACTGTCCAAGGCCGACGCCGAGACTGCGGCGGGCCGTGAGCGCCGCGCAGCAGGGCACGCGTTGTCCTGGGTCGCTCTCGTTCCCGCGGCCGCCGCGGCGGCCATGTCGCTGCCCGGCACTCCAGGTCTCTGGCACCTCGCTGCGCCGCTTGTCGCGGTCATCGCCGGTGTCATCGTGCTCGCAACGATATGGGGGCGCCACGTCGTGGCCGTCGCCGCGATCCTGACCGTGAGCGTGTTCGCCTTCGCGGCCTCCGTCGTCGCGGCCTCCACCTGGGAGGTCCGCCCAGAACGCGTCGCCGTCATCGCGCTGATCGCGGTGATCGTTGCCGTCACCTGGGCCACGAGCACAGCCGTCGCTGCCTCAGGCGTGCCGACCCCGCTGTTTCCCTCGGTGACCAACCGCGGGGTGTTCGAGCGGCTGCCCGGCCAGCCCGCCGACACTGTGTCCCCGGTCGGCCCGACCGGGGTGGCCACCGCCGAACAAGTCCGTGCATGGGTGATGCGCGGCAACAACACCTTGACCGGGATGATGATCGGCCTCGCGGTGGTGACCGTTGTGGCTGCGCGCTACGCGGTGGTGCCCGGCCAGCCCGGTGGATGGCGCTACACCGCCTTTGTCGGGGCGGTCTGCGTGATTCTGGTGCTTCGCTCGCGCTCGTTCGTGGACCGCTACCAGTCCGTCACGCTGATGGTCGCTGGCGTGGGTGCAGCAGCGGTTGCCATCGGCCGTTACGCCGCCAGCGATGCCACCAGCCTCAAGGTGGCGTTGATCTGTGTCGCGGTCACCCTCGTCCTCGCGGTAATGGGATTGCTGTCTGCACTCGTTGTGCCCTTCCGTGAATACACCGCTCCGATGCGACGGTTCGTGGAGATGATCGAGTACGTGCTGCTGCTGGCACTGCTGCCCTGGGCGCTGTGGCTGCTCAACCTGTACCCGGTGATCCGCAACGCGGTCAGGCACGGGATATGAGCCGCAAGCCTTTTGGCGCCCGCGTGCGTGCCGGGGCCGGACTGGCGGGCACGATTGCGCTGCTCGCCGCCACCAGCATGGGAGCGAGCTGGGCGATCACACCGCCGGTGGTGCCGCCGGGGCCGCCCCCGCCCGACCCGGCGCCGGCCCCGGACTGGCCGATGAAGCAGACACGCGCCTGCACGCTGACCGGCGTCCTTCCGGGTAGCGATCTGCGCGAGCTGCCCCCAGCGTTGGCGCTGCTGGATATGCCGGCGGCGTGGCAGGAGTCGACCGGCGCTGGAGTCGTCGTCGCGGTCATTGACACCGGAGTTGCGCCGTCCCCGCGCCTGCCCCATCTCGTGGCAGGCGGTGACTACGTGATGGGTCAGTATGGCGACGGGCTGTCTGACTGCGATGCACATGGCACTCTGGTCGCGTCGCTGATCGGCGCGGCGCCCTCGGGCGGTCCGCTGCCGGTTCGTCCGGCTGGTGCGCAGGTTGCACCGCCGCCTCCGGCAGCGCCTGCGCCGCAACCGATTCCGCCGCCACCACCGCCGCCGACTGTCACCATCACCAAGACCACCACCGAGCCGCCGCCTCCGCCGCCGCCAGTAGAACCCCCGCCTCCGCCGCCGGGGCCGCCCGGGCCGCCACCGGCGTGGGGTCCCGGCGGCTCGGTCGCGCAGGCGCCGCAGCTTCCCCGTCCGCAGGTGCCGCCGCCTACCGGTGGACCTGATGGTCTGATCGGCATCGCTCCGGATGCCGTGATTCTGGCGATCCGCCAAAGCTCGCAGAACTTCGGTTTGAAAGACCCGCGTCTGGATCAGGACCAGGAGCAGACCCGCAGGACCGGCGACATCAACACGCTGGCGCGCGCGATCGTGCATGCCGCCAACCTGGGCGCGCGGGTCATCAACATCTCGCTGGTGTCCTGCATACCGGTGACCAAGCCGACCGACCAAGCAGTCTTGGGCGCGGCCCTTCGCTATGCAGCCGTTGATCGAGACGTGGTGATTGTCGCCGCAGCAGGTAACGCGGGAACACAGGGATGCACCCAGAATCCGCCACCGGCGACCGGGGCGTCCGGCTGGGACGACGTGGTGACCATCGCCTCACCGGCCTGGTTCGACGAGTACGTGCTGGCGGTGTCGGCCACCGACAACTCCGGCGCACCGCTGATGAGCCAAGCCGCGTCGCTGCACGGGCCGTGGGTGGATCTCGCGGCGCCGGGGGCTGACATCGTGGGACTGTCGACTTCGGGCAACGTCATCAATGCCTCGATCGACGAGGACAAATTCAAACCCATCATCGGTTCCTCGTTCTCAGCGGCCTACGTCTCTGGCGTAGCAGCTCTGGTGCGGGCGAAGTTCCCGCAGCTTCCCGCGGCCGAGGTCATCCACCGGTTGACCGCCACCGCGCACGCCCCTGCCGGGGGGCGCGACAACGTAGTCGGCCACGGCGTGGTCGACCCGCTGGCAGCGTTGACGTGGGACGTCCCCCCGGCACCTGCCAAGGCGCCGACACCCACCGAAGCGCCCTTGCACGTACCGCCGCCCCCACCACCCCCGGATCCACGCCCCGCGCGCATGCTGGCCGCCCAGATCGGGGCTGGCGTGGTACTGGTCGGCGCGGTGCTGTGGGGGACAACTGTCTGGCGAAGGAAGCATCAGCGATGAAGGAACGCATCTGGAGCGCGCGCGCCGATCTTCGCGCCGCACTGCCCACCGAAATCCTTGCCCTGCTCGGCACGGCCATCGCTGTTGCCTTCGGCGGGCCCTGGTGGGCCGGTGCAGCCGGCGGCGCGGCCCTGGGGGCGCTGCTGTTCATGGTGAAAGCCGCACGGCTGACCCCCTGGCGGTGGCTCACGCGGTCCATCGGGCGGCTGCGCCATAAGGAACACCGTGTCGAGACCGGCGAGTTCGTCGACGTCGACAGCGATGGTCAGCTGCTGGGTGTGCACCTCGACGAGCACACCCTTGTGACGATGGTCAACGTATGGGGTCGGCCCTACATCCCGACCCTGCTGCGACCGCAAGGCGCTGAGACCCCGAATACGCTGCCGCTGAGCGTGATTGCCGAGCAGATGCAGCGCTTTGGGCTCGGGGTGGACGTCGATGTGATCGCGCAGGGCCGCCGCACGGCCAGCGACAACTACGGTCAGTTCTATGCCCAGCTCTTGGCCGACCGGCCCGCGGCCGGGCAGCGCAGCACCATGCTGGTGATCCGCATGGATACCCGCTCACCGGACACCACTGCCGGACTGATGTGGCGTAGCGACGCCGCGGCCGCGGTCGCGGCGGTCACTCGTCGCATCACGCGGGCTCTGCGCCAAAGTGGTTGCCGCGCAGAACCGATGACGGCCGCCGATATGCGCCAGGCGGTTCTTGACATGCACGGCGGCAGCAAGGAAGACATCGAGAGCACCTTCCGCGAAGGGTGGAAAGACCTCACCCACCGCGGAACCCACGTCACCAGCTACTACCTCAGCGCCGAGGACCTCACGGCGGACCGCCTCGACGACATGTGGGCGATCGCCTCAGAGCACACGCTGCTGGCGCTGCACCTGCGGCGCTCGAGCGAGGGGATCACCGTGTCGGCAACGGTGCGGTTCACCACGGCGCAGCCGCTGCTCACACCGCCGGCGGTCATCCTCAACCGCTACACCGGTCGCCAGTGGTGGGCGCTGTCAGCGCTGCTACCCGGTGCTGAACGGATCAGCGGCATGCCGGCACGAACGCTGACCGCCGATCTCGACGCCGCCGTGGCCATCGGCTCATCGGGGGTCATGCTGGGCAAGGTGGACGACGCCCTGTTGCTCATGCCGCTGCGTGACCCGGGCGGGCCGACCCGCATCGTCATCGATGCCGACGACGATCTCGCGGTCCGCCAACTCATTCGTCGCGCTTCGGCCAGCGGTGAAGTTGTCGCGGTGTATGACCCGCGCCGCCGCTGGGCCATGGCCGCGGCCTCGTCGCGGATATGGAACACGACCGACCCTCGCGCGCAGCCGCCGAGGCCTCCGACTGTGGTGGTGCACAACGGGTCCAGCAATCCCTATCCCGGTGCGCTCGTCAGTATCAGCGTCGGCGCCGGACCTCGTTCCGTCGAGCCCGATGTGCGCATCACCCAGCGCAACGGTCGAATCCGCATCGAAACCGAACGGTTCACTGCGCGCCTGGATGCGGTGACGTTCCGCAACGAACAGACCTTCCTGAATTGATGCTGATGAATGTGGGTTTACCGTTCCGTCAGGGATTTGCAAGGAGGTTTTGGCGAGCCGCCGTTTCAAGGCAGAACCCCGTGTCGGACCGCGTATGGAATGGCGGACGCGGTCGAGGATGACTACCTCTGACGACTGACGTTCGGTCTTGTGCCGGCGCCGCGAGGTGTGCCACAGATAGGCGACAATGCCACGTAGAGGCGGCTGATGGTCCGCGCTGACGCCCGCCTCGCCGAAACGTCCAGCCGCGAGGCTGCGGTCGGTATGGGTAGCCGGTGGTTGCTCGGCGAAGGGGGTTCGGCGGCGGCGTGGTTGTCGCGTAGCCGGGCGGCCCTGCTAGTACGTTGCGATATGTCGAGGCGGCTTTCGGCGGGCGTGGTGGCGCGTACTGCTCGGCAGAATGGGGTGGCTCATGGCCTGGTTTGACACCTTTCTGGCTGATCGTGAGCCGCGGCGCTGGATGGCTGCGGAAGGTTTGCCGGCGGCGATCAATGCGGGGCAGGTGTTTCTCCAGGACGCCGACTATGGGCTTGAGGTCGCTGTGGGTGAAGCGGCGAAGCGGCCGACGACTGCTGACATGCGGCGCGCGTGGACTGTGCGACACGGTGGCCGGCCATCTCCGGTCCTGCTGGTGGTGGGCTACCCCGATGCCGGCGGCATCGCTGTGGCTGTCTGTGGGCCGGCGGGGGAAAACCCGCCGGTGTACTTCGACCTGGATATCTCGCGCATCGAGCGGTTATCGACGGCGGCGCTAGCGGAGCCGACGCGCCACGCCGCTCAGCGTTGCCTGCTGCGGCTGCTTCCGGAGCTGGACTCGGAGCTACCGGGCATAGTCAATTCGGGACTACTGGCGTCGCATGAGTTGCGCTACGGGGTGCCGCTGCGCGCGGATTGGGAGGCGGCGACGGCCGCGAGTCGGGCGGCGTTGCGCAAGCGTGGTCATGATCTGGTGAAGGCATTGGGATTCACGGTCACTCACCTGGGCACGAATACATCGCTGTTATCTGCTGGGCGGGATCGGCGGGCGGTGGCGGTGTTCCTCGACGAGGGCGAATCATTCGAGGCGCCCGGGATGCGGTTCGAGGGTGTCTCACCGGTGTCGCATGCGCTGGCGTTGGCGAGCCGTGAGCAATTGCCTTGGGTAGTGCTGACACGGGGTCCAGAGATTCGACTGTATGCGGTAAAGCCCGATGTCGGGGTTGGCCGGCGAGGGCCATCTCAGACTTTCATCGAGGCCAATCTTGCATTGGTGCCTGAGGATCGGGCCGGGTTCTTGCAGTTGTTGTTCTCGGCGGATGCCCTCACTGTCGGCGGATCTTTTGATCAGATCTTGGACAGCTCAGCGGATTTCGCGTCGGATCTGGCGACCCGACTGCGTGATCGCGTGTATCGCAAAGCGGTGCCGGCGCTTGCTGAGGGCGTTGCAGCGTCGTTGACGGATACGCCGTCTCGGGAGCAGCTCGTGGCGGCGTACGACCAGACGCTAAATGTGTTGTTCCGCCTGCTGTTTGTGGCGTACGGCGAGGACAAGGATCTGCTGCCCTACCGTAGTAACAGTCGCTACGCCGACCACAGTCTCAAGCGGATTGCGCGGCGGCTAGCTGAGGACGCCAATCGTGACGCGCTCAGCTTTGATGACGACAACTTCGACTTATGGGAGGACGTCGTCCAGCTCTGGGATGCGGTGCGGCTGGGCAACCCGGGCTGGGGGGTTCCGGCGTACAACGGCGGGCTGTTCTCAACCGATCCGGCCACGAATCCCGCGGGCGCGGCGCTGCAGGATATCCGCTTGAGCAATGCTCACTTTGGACCCGCGCTGGCGGCGCTGCTGATTGATGTCCCCGATGACGGCGACGATCTTCTGGGGCCAGTCGACTTCCGCAGTTTGTCGGTGCGGGAGTTCGGCACCTTGTACGAGGGTCTGCTGGAATCGGAGCTGTCGCTGGCGCCCACAGACCTGAGCGTCGATGGCGACGGCAACTTCGTCCCAGCCGGCGAGCGGGGTGTAGTGGAGGTGGCGGCCGGAGCGGTCTACCTCCACAACAAATCGGGCGAGCGTAAAGCCACCGGCAGCTATTTCACAAAGCCGTTCGGGGTGGAGCACCTGCTCGATCAGGCGTTGGAGCCCGCGCTGACGCAACATCTGGACCGGATTCAGACGCTGGTCGACGCCGGCGATGACGCCGCGGCAGCGAAAGCGTTCTTCGACTTTCGATGTGCCGACATCGCGATGGGCTCCGGGCATTTCCTGGTCGCGGCGGTCGACCGCATCGAAGCGCGGCTCTCAGCGTTCCTGGCGTTGCATCCCATTCCCACGGTGACCGCTGATCTAGATGCGCTGCGCACCGCCGCCCTCAACGCTCTCGGTGAACTCGCGGACGGGGTGGAAATCGAGATGACCGCGCTGCTACGCCGTCAAGTGGGGCGGCGCTGCATCTACGGGGTAGACCGCAACGTCATCGCCGTCGAGCTGGCCAGGCTGGCGATCTGGATCCACACGTTCGTACCCGGTCTGCCGTTGTCATTTCTGGATCACAACCTCGTCACCGGCAACAGCCTCATCGGCATCGCGTCGATCGACGACGCCCTGCGAGTGCTTGCCGGCGACGACGACGACGCGCCCACACTCTACCGGGACGAGATCACCGAGTTCCTGGAGCGCGGCGCGGCGGCCCTGGCGCGGCTGGCCACCATCGACGATGCGACCGTTGCCGACGTGCACGCCGCTCAGCAGGCCCACCACAACGCTCTGGCCGCCGTCGAGCCGGCCGCTCTGCTGTTCGATGTGCTGATCGCGGCGCGGCTGGAGGACACAGCCCCGCCGGTGTCGGTCGACGAAGAGTCGATCCGCGCTGCTGCCGAGGCGGCTGGGGCGCGGGCAGCGGCCGAGGAGGTGGCGGCGCTGCACTTCCCGGTGGTGTTCCCCGAGGTCTTCCTGCGGGAGCGGCCGGGCTTCGACTGCCTGCTGGGAAATCCGCCGTGGGACAAGGTTCTGTTCGAGCCGCAACAGTTTTGGGTGACGCGGATGCCCGGTCTGAACGCGTTGCCACAGTCACAGCGGGCCAACCGGATCGAGCAGTTGCGTGTTGAACGGCCGGCGGACGCGGTGGTGGAGGCGCGCGAGAAGGCTGAGCGGGAACGCTTCCAGGGGTATGTGGAGCGGTCGTACCCACTGCGGGGCCGCGGTCACTATGACTTCGCGAAGCTGTTCACCGAGCGGGCGCTGACGTTGCTGCACCGCAGTGCGGCGCTGGGATACGTGTTGCCGGCCAACAGTCTTCTGCTGGGTGGGTGGAGCCGGATTCGTGAAGCGCTGCTGACGGATTCCGCGACGACGGTCGCGCAGGCCCGTAATAAGGCTGGTTGGCTGTTCGACGATGTGCACAACAGCACGGCGGTCGCTTTCATAGGAAGGCATCGCACCGGCGAGTCCGCCACGGTGCTGATCTGGCCAGGACTGGCTACTCAGGCCGCATTGCGGTCTGCAGGGAGCGGCGGTGGGCTCACCCTAAACGCGAAGGATCTCAACGAGCTCAGCGACACGATGGTGGTTCCGTGGCTCAACTCGGCGGCCGATCGTCCGGTGTTCGAGACGATGCAGGCGCACCACAGTCTGTCGTCGGATAAGGGCTGGGTGAGCGGAAGCCATGATGCCCGCTACGACTTCCGGTCGTCGGGCCCGCAGCGTCGATTCAGCAGCGACACCGACAGCGACGGGGCCTGGCGGATTCTGATGACGCGGCACGTCGTGGCCTACGGCATCGACGACACGATCGCATTCCAGCGGTTCATCTCCGATCCCGCAGCATTACCCAACGGCGTCACCGCTGTTGATGGTGTTGCCGGGTTTGATGAGTCGCACCCTGTGGTGATCATGCGGCACCCGTCGCGCAACGATGACTCGCGCACGATGATCGCCACGGCGCTACCTCGGGCGGGGTTTGTGCACAACAAGGGCTACGTGCACGCGGTGAAGCACGCTGGCGGCACAGGCACGGCCGAGCTGCTGGCGCTGTTGGGGTTCCTCAACACGTTCACCTGCGATTGGTGGGTTCGTCGATTCGTCGATCGACATGTCACCGCCCCGGTCGTCAACAATGTCCGACTACCCGACTGGTCTGCTGAGCAGATTGAGCGGGCAGCCGAGCTGGCGGCGGCATTGTTGCGGGAGCAAGGCCAAGACACCTTGGCAGCTGATCGGGTCCTGCCGACCACCGAGGGCGACCCGGTGGCGGCCCGGGTCGAGTTGGAGGCGCTAGCTGCCGCCGGGTTCGGCCTCCAGACCGATCAGATGCGCACCCTTCTCAGCGACTTCTCCGATGGTGCCGCGGCCTGCCCGGCGCCGCTGCGCACCGCGATCCTGGAGGCGACCCGATGACTCAGCCGACGCCGAAGCCGACGTTTCTGGTCAACCGCGACGGTGAAACGGTCGCCGGGGCGATCAACGCGCATTTGGCGCATCTGCGCCGCACGCTCAAAGATCCATACGAGCTGTTGATCGCCTCGGCGTACTTCAACGTAGGCGGCTACCAGCTGCTGGCCGAGGAGCTGGACCACCCGCATCGGGTACGGCTACTGCTGGGGGCCGAGCCCGATCCGGCGCCGGCGCCGCGGAGGCTCAACCAGCCCGCTGCGCCGGCGCGGGCCCGCGCAGCGGAATTGCGGCGCGCCCTAGAAGGGCAGGGCCGCGATCTTGCGCAGGCCAGAGATTTGCTTGGTTTCAGCCGGGATTCAGACAAGCACGCACGGCAGCTAGTGGAGTGGTTGCGCCACGATCATGTCGAGGTGCGTCGGCTCACTGACCGGTTCCTGCACGGTAAGACGTATCTGACCATCACAGATCACGACGAGGGTGTCGTCGCCGGATCGTCGAACTTCACCTATGCGGGCTTGGCGCGCAACATCGAGCTCAATCTCGGTCAGTATCACCCGCAGACGGTCACCGAGGTTCGTCAGTGGTTCGACGAATTATGGGATGTGGCTGAGCCTTTCGACCTGGCAGCCCTCTACGACGCGAGATTTGAGGCGCACCCGCCGCAGCTGATCTATCTAAGGATGCTGTGGGAGCGCTACGGCGGCGAGATCAGCGCCGAAGCGGATGACAGCGCCGGTGGAACCATCCATTTGACGACATTTCAGCGTGACGGCTTATGGCGGGCGCGACGCATTCTCACTGAGCGTCGGGGTGTGCTGATCGCCGACGAGGTCGGCCTGGGCAAGACATTCCTGGCAGGCAAACTCATTGAAGATGCGGCGATCGCGAGACGTCAGCGGGTGCTGGTGGTGGCGCCGGCGACCCTGCGGGACGGGCCGTGGCGCCGTTTCGCCTCGGACTTCAATCTGCCGATCGAGTTGCGGTCGTTCGATGACCTGGTGGGCGATCAGCGCCTCAACCCGGAGGCATCCGGCTTCATTCTGGATCAGGATCCCGACGACTACGCGCTGATCGTTGTCGACGAAGCTCACAACGCGCGCAACCCGGCGACACGGAGGGCGGAGGCCATCCGCCGGCTGTTAGCTGGGCGCTACCGGAAGGATCTGGTGTTGTTGACGGCGACACCGGTGAACAACAGCCTTTGGGACCTTTACTACTTGCTGTTGTACTTCCTGCGCAACGATGCGGTGTTCGCTGATTTGGGGATCCCCTCTCTGCGTGATCATTTCGGGCGGGCGATGGCGCTCAACCCTGACGATCTGTCGCCTGAGTATCTGTTCGACATTCTCGACGCTGTCGCAGTGCGGCGGACCCGTCCGTTCGTAAAGCGGTTCTATCCAGCCGATACGGTCCGCATCGGGGGTACCGAGGTACCGATTACATTCCCGACTCCACGAGTGCACAAGGTCACCTACGATCTTGATGCGGTACTGCCGGGATTCTTCGACCGGTTCGCCGCCGCACTAGATGTCGACGATGCTCACCCGCCGAATCCGGAGCTTCATCCGGAAGTCTTGACGTTGGCGCGGTATGCGCCATCGCGATACGGGCCGGGTGGGATCGCGGCCCGAGAGGCCCAGTTGGCCGGGCTGCTGCGGTCGGGTCTGCTGAAACGATTCGAGTCGTCGCCGTACGCGTTCGCCCGGACCTGCGAGAAGATGGCGGCCAGCCACGACAGCTTTTTGGAGCTGCTGGCGGCCGGGAAAGTGGCGGCCGGCGTGGCGTTACGGGAGTGGGCGGCAACCGATTCCGATGATAGCGATCTCGTTGAAGAGTTCATGCGGGTACACGCCGAGGATCTGGAGAATGCCGGCGACTATGACGTGGCGTCGCTGCGTGCGCATGTAGAGCACGATCGGGCGCTGTTAAGGAGCCTTGCCACGGAGGCAGCCACGGTAACCAGTGGGGCTGACCCGAACCTGAACGCGGTCATCGATGAGCTCGCGTTAATCGCCGCGCAGGCCGCATCTGAGGGAGTCGGGGAGGATGACACCCGCGACAAGCGGAAGGTGTTAATTTTCAGCTACTTTGCCGACACGGTTGATTGGATTGAGCGGCGGCTCCGTGAGGTAGCTCAGACCGATGAACGGTTGGCGGTGTACCAGGACCGGATCGCGTCGCTGCACGGCAGCGATACCGATAAGCGGGATCAGTTGTGGGGGTTCGCGCCGGCGACCACCGATGCACCCACCGATGAGAATCGGTACGACATCCTCGTAACGACCGATGTCCTGGCTGAGGGCGTGAATCTTCAGCAGGCCCGGCACATCATCAACTACGACCTGCCGTGGAATCCGATGCGCCTGGTGCAGCGGCACGGGCGCATCGACCGCATCGGATCACGGCACACCGAGGTGTTCATGCGGTGCGTGTTTCCGGACCGTCGCCTCGACGATCTGTTGAGACTTGAGGAGCGTCTGCACCGCAAGATTCAGCAAGCAGCGGCCGCGGTGGGCGTAGGGGAGATCCTGCCCGGGTCGGCGACATCGGATCTGACGTTCGCTGAAACACGCGATGAGATTGAGCGGTTGCGCGCCGGGGATGCCAGCATCTTCGAGTTTGGTGGCGTGGGGGCCAGCGCCCTGTCCGGTGAGGAGTATCGGCAGGAATTGCGAAAGGCGTTGGACAACACCGACTTAGCTGAGACGATCGCAGCGCTGCCGTGGGGTTCCGGTTCGGGCATGGCGGTGCCGGCCGGGCTGCCTGGTTACATCTTTTGTGTGCGGGTCGCTGATCACCCCACACCTCAGTTTCGGTACGTCCGGCCAGCTTTCGGGGACTCCCCAGCTGAGGTCGTCGAGGACACGTTGGCGTGCTTGGACCGGGTGCGGCCGCGCGATGAGTGGGACACCCCGCGCGACCTGTCGCCGCAGATGTATGAGGGGGCGTTCGAGGCGTGGGCCGTCGCCCGAGATCATGTTGTGGAGCGATGGAATTTTCTGGCCGATCCCGCGAATATCGCTCCGGTCGTGCCCCCGGTGATGCGGCGGGCGTCGCAGACGGTGCAGGATCACGCCTCCACGGTGCAGATCGAGGATCTCGATCGTGCCGTGGAGGCGCTCGAGGCACCGTACGCGGACCGAATTCTGCGGTTGTTCCGGCTCGCCATGTCAATTGAGCACCCGCAGCAGAGGGCCACCCGAATAATTGAACTCGTCGACGAACTCGGTTTAGAGCCTCCGCCGCCACCGGATCCGCTACCTGAGATTCGTGATGAAGATGTGCATCTGGTCTGCTGGATGGCGTTGGTGCCGCCGACCGATCAACCAGAGTCCTCATCGCAGGTTGTGGTGGACGTGGGCTCAGACGATGCAGGTTCTCTGATCGGGTCCTAATTGAGCTTTACGTGACTTGATGGTCGCCACTCGTCGCGATCACCTTGATGTGCGTGCGCGGGCCACTGGGCCTAAGTCGCGGCCAGCGCCTGGCCGGGAAACGCAGCGAGGGCTGCAGCTACGGCCGCGACGTACCAGCAGCTTCCGATCGCCGCAATGGCCGCGGGGATGGCCAGCCGTATCCAGTTCACTGGTGCAGGTCGGCGACGCGGAACGCGGAGAGCGTCCGGCGATCGGCCGTCAGCAGATGGGGCGGGATCGAGCAGGGTCGGCATCGACACGGGAGCAGGACCCAGGATCAGAGTGTCGTCGACATCGCGCTGGGCGGGGGTCAATGGCCACCAGTCGCTGGAGCCGTCGATCGCCAGCCAGCCTTCGAGGACTCCGTAGGCCGCGGCGGAAGCGAAGGTGGCCGGGACTTGAGCGAGCAGCCATGGGATGAGCAGGGTGCTGGCCAGCGAAGGACTGGGGTCATAAAGAACGGGTAAGGGGGCGCCGCTGAGGATGGCGGCCCAGATCAGCGCCGCGATCGGATAGGCCTGGAGGCGCTCGGGGATCAGCCCGATGATCACGGCATAGAGCATTCGGCCTAGTGGCCAGCCGATCGGTGCGGCCGCGGCGAGGACCGCGGCGACACCGGTTTCGAGCGCCCCAGTCGTGGTGGAGGACGTGCGGAAGATCAGCGGTGGAGTCACTTGATCATCGTGGGGGTCGGGTCGGGCACCCACCTTGGCGCGGCTACGCGCGCGGATGCGTTTGCCCAGTAGCTCGGCACGGCGCTTCTGGAACATCCAGATGCCGGCGCGGGCGGCGATCCAGGCCCGGCGTTCTTCGTCGAACACCTCAGCGGGCATGGCCGGACCCGAGCAGATCCTCGACGAGCTGCTCAGCGGTGTGCAGCTGCGTCCGGATGCTTTCCAGGACTGTGACTACGTGCTCGTGCGCGGGGCAGGGCGCATCGCTCGGCGCCGGTATGCGTGAGGTGGGAGTGCCGCCGCGCATCACGGTCTCGGCCGAGCCCGGCGCCCATCCCAGTGCGCGGTCGATGCGCTCCAGGGTGGATCGAGACAGTCCCCGGTCCCCGGTGAGGGCTTTGTTCATGGTCGATGGCGATGGGCCGCCGCGGGCGAACATCTGTGCGCGGCTGATACCCAATGCTCGTCTCCGCTCGGTGACGAAGTGGTCCAACCGCTCAATGCCCTGCTCTGGTGCCTCCATGCGCTAACAGAATCATGTTTCGCCCTTAGTCGTCCATGAGTGT
Organism: Mycobacterium gallinarum; assembly: GCF_010726765.1. Lineage (NCBI taxonomy): Bacteria > Bacillati > Actinomycetota > Actinomycetes > Mycobacteriales > Mycobacteriaceae > Mycobacterium > Mycobacterium gallinarum. Next base: position 50,826 of record NZ_AP022602.1, on the reverse strand, counting down.
GGACACATTTGGTCCTTAATAGATACGGTTCAGTCACAGAGTTGAGCATTAGCCGAATCGAGGAGGATAGACGTGAAGATCGTGCTGACGGTGGCGGCGGGGGTGGCGGTCGGGCTGACCGTCGTCGTGGCCGTGCTCGTCCAGATACTCGTGCAGCTCGCTCCCCTTCTGGCAGTGGTGGCGCTCGCGGCCCTGGTGCTGCGCCTGGTCCGGCGGCGCAGCAGCGGACGGGCCTTTCGCACCGAGCCGTGGGCGCCGTACCCCACGGTGCCCACACAGGCACCGGCCGCCGCGCCTGTCACCGCGGCGCTACCGAGCGCTGAGAGCGCGCCCGTTGAGGAACTGCATCTGCGGTGGGGGACGCCCGCAGTCGAGGACCTGGATGCGATTCCGACGATCGCTGCTCGTGGAGCGGGAACGCAGGTTCGGCATGCACGCGCTGGGAGTCGCCCGTCTCGCGCCGCCCGGGGCCGGCGGCCATGACGCGCGGTATCGACAACGACGAGTGGCTGAAAAAAATCGGGGCGGTCACTGTTCACGATGACGACGACCGCGATAACACTTTCGGGGCCGAGAGCGGTTCACGATCGTCTCCTCCTGCGGCCGACGATGAAGTGCACACTGACCCAAAAGATCTCGCGTCCGCAGAGTTCGACGACGACGGCGACGAATCGCCGCTTGGTTATGCCGAGGATGACTACGACTACGACGGCTCCCGGCCCGACCTGCTGCTCGATTCGCCATTCGACGTCGGCGGGTCGGTAGTCGATCTAGACAGCACTCCCACCGACGCCGACTCCCGCTCCCAGGATCCGCCGCCGCGCCGGTACACCCCGTGGGTGCTCGCCGCGTTCGGCGCAGCGGCCGTCCTCGGCACCATCATCACCCTGGTCGTCACGATGGCCAACTCTCCGAGCACAGAGCCGTCCGGGCCGGCGGCCGCGCCCGTCGCACCCCGCGTGGTTGAGGTGCCTCCGCCCAGCCCGCCACCGAATAGCGATGGGCCACTGCCCTTTACGGCTTCCTCAGACTGCCCACCGGGGTCCACGTCAGCGCAGTCCGTGGCCGACCCCAATTCCACAACTCCGTGGGTTTGTCTGCGATCGGTCGACGGCCAGGTCCTGGAGATTGACCTGGGCCGCACGTTCGTCATCACCGCGGTGTCCATCGTGCCGGGCGCAGTCAGCAAGACCGCGGTCAGCCCTGATCAGCCTGACCCGTGGCTGCAGCATCGCGTGGTTACTCGGGTGCAGTGGCAGTTCAACGACACCGACCGCACGGTGAAGAACCAGAACACCGGCAATGTCCGCGGCGAAGCCGTGGAATCCATCCGCCCCGGCGTGCTGGCTTCGAAAATCACGGTGATCATCCAGGAAACCAGCCGCCCGCCGGCGATCGCACCGACCAACACGACCGCGGCACCGACGCCGCCGAGCGCCGGACCTTCGATCCTGGGCGACATTCTCGGCGGCAACCAGGGCGGGTCCGCGTCGGCACCAGCCCCGGTCCTGGCCGGGGGTACGGCCTCGCGCGATCCGGCTGACGGCACTTTCGCCGTGTCAAGCATCAAAATCATTGGACACAAGGCGGTTTGACATGCAGCTGACCAACACCTGGCGGCGACGGCTCACCACGACTGGCCAGGGCAGCGCCAAGGTGATCGTGACGGTCCTGGTTGTCTGCTCGGTCATCAGCGGTGCATCCACGGTGTGGCGGTGGGTGTTCCCCTCCGATGAGACACCAGTGGCGGTGACCGCTCGCTCGGTAGGCAACGAGACCGCGCTGGTGGAAAGCTACGCGATCGACTGCGTGACAGTGCTTCTGACGGCCAGCAGCAGCCGGGCGGGCGAGGTGGCGCGCTGCTTCCCCGACAGCACCGACATGTCGCTGCCCACAACGTCCCCGTTGATCGTCTCGGCGCAGGCAGCATCTGCGACCTTCGTCGGCCAAACGACGCCCGGCGTCGCGACCTACGGCGTCATCGTGGCCGTCACCGAGCAGTCCTACACCAACGCGCCTCCCGTGCGCAGCTACTACCAGCTCCCGGTCAGTGTCTACAACGGTGCCGCGCCGCGGGCGATGGCCAAACCAGCCCGCCGCGACCCGCCACCGCCGGGGGTCGACGTGTCACTAGACTATCCGGTCACCATCACCAACGATGCCGTCCTGGCAGCGGTGATCAGCGGCTTTGTCACGTGCTACCTCACCGAGGCCAACGGCATCGAACGGTTCGTCACTGTCGACTCGGGGCTGGGGCCGCTGCGCGCCTACTCGACGGCAACAGTTACCTCGATCCGAGCCCAGCAGCCGGTGCCGGAGGCCCCGGCCGAAGGCAGCGAGCTGCGGGTCTGGGTGACGGTCAGCGCCCGAGCCGCCGACTACACCACCACCCCGCTCGAGTACCCGCTGACGCTGCGCGCCACCGGCGGCGCCTGGTCGGTAGCCGCCATTGACGTGGTTCCGGCAATCGACCCTGAGGCCCCGCCGACCCCCGTCGCCGCCGGCACGCGACGACCGCACTCGTAGCTGTTGGCACAACGCCACCGGATCAGTCCATCCAACATCACCCTGAAAGGAAACAACGATGAATATCGCCTCGAACACAACGGTTCTGGCAGCACAGGGGATCGTGGGCATGTCCCAAGAGATCTTCTCAATCGTGGTAGTCGTCGGCGGTCTCGCCGCCATGGCGCTGGGCATCGCGGTCGGCCTGCGCAACGGTTTCAAGCAGGGAATCGGATCGGCCATCGGCGCGGTGGTGGGCGGCATCATCTTGTCGCTGATCATCGCCAACGTCGCTGGCTTCCAGCAGTCGGGCAATCAGGAACTGGAGCAGCGCGGCATCGTGTCCGTCTACGGGCGATGACGCATCGAATGCGTGGACTGGGCGTCTCGTTGCTCGGCTTCCTCGTCCCCGCCGCACCGATTCACAACATGACCGGGCTGATCGACGACGCGAACAGCCGACGCATTCTCATCAGCCACCACGAAGAGAGCTGAGCATGCCCAACAACGAGGTTTCCACCGGGGAGCCCGCGAAGGTCTTCACCGGGATCCGCGACGTTCCGATCTACGCGGGGGAGTCCTCGACCGGAAATCGCCTGCCCGGCGGCCCTTATCGCAGCGCCGAACTCATCGCGATCGGCATGATCATGTTGCCCGCACTGTGGTGGTTCCGCACCCACGAAGGTGCCGGATTCGCGGTACTCGGTGGCGCTGCCGTGGCGGCGGTCGTCGTGACGGTGATTCTGCGGATGGTGCTGCCCAAGCGGCGGCCGTCGCTGGCCGCTCGCGCCAGCTTCGCGCTGTCGTCGATTCTGCCCAAGCACGTGTGCGCGGCACGGCCGCCGGCTAGGAGCGGTCATGGCCCGCAACGCTGACCCGCGCGTCGATCATCTCTTCGATCCGCCGCTGGCGGTGATCGGCAATCTGCGCTTCACCCGCGGCGGGGTGTATGCCGACTACCTCATCGACGGACTGCCGCTTGTGCTGCGTCCGCTTCGCACCCATGAACGGGGCAGCCGGTTCTACCGCAACCTGGCCCGCGCCTTGCCCTCGGGATGGTCCCTGTCCGGGCTACTCGACACCACCGACCCGAATCGACTGATGCGCAACATCGTTGGCAACCACAGCCACCACCCGGGCTGGGTGGAGCACTGCCGGCTGTGGGAACCCACCTTCAACCCTGACGCGGCACCCGCGGGCGCCCCGGTGTTCCTGGAGGAGCGAAGGCGAGGCTGGCTGACTTTTCCGGTCGACAGCGGCCGGGCGGGTCGCACCGCGACCGGAGCCGCCACGAAGGCCAAGGACTGGGTAGTCGGCCGCGACGTCGACTCCGACACGTCGGTAGCCGCCTATGCGCGCCTGGCCGCCGAAGTGGTCGCCTCCCTGCCCCAACAGTTCAGCATCCGACCGGCCAGCCCACTGCAGATTCTCTGGCAGCACCGCCACAACGTCTTTCGCGGTGTGCTGCGCGAGCCGATGCCGCCCGCCGCGGCTGGGCCAGATCGGCTCACTGCGGCCCATTTCGTGCGCCCGGGCGTCGACGAGGGCGCCAATGCCGTGCGCTCGTCGTGGTGGCCGACAATGCGCCCCATCGTGCGCCTCTATGACGCCGACAATCCTGAAGGGCCGTGGAGTTATCAGGCGCTGCTGCCGATCACGCACTTTCCCGACACCGGCCTGCGGTTCACCAAGGCCGCTTACCTGTATGCGCTCGATAACGTCGACACCGAAGCCTCTATTGACTGGATGCAGCACGTCACGGTGCGCAGTCCCGAGCGCGCCGAGGCGCTCAACGCGCGCGCGGCAAAGAACATCAAAGACCAGATGCGCCAGCGGGGCCGCATGATCGACGAGGACGACGAACTCGATATCAAGCTGGCCAACACCCGCGAGTACAACGCTGCGATCAAGGCCAATCCCAGCGAGCGAGAGCTCGATGTGGCCACGCTGATCGCCGTGGGCGCGCCCACCGTGGAAATGTGCGAGGACGCGGTGAAGCAGGTCCGCCACGAACTTGACCAGGCCGAGATTGCTGTCAGCCGGTGGCGGGGGGCGCAGTCCAAGCTGTGGGCCGCGTTCAACCCCGGCAGCGAGAAACACGCCCACCTGAACGAGTTCCGCGATCCGACGTCGGCCCACCTGTGGGGCCGCTTCACGCCGCTCATCTCGACGCGCGTTGGTGACTCCCGAGGCACCCCGCTGGCGGAAAATCAGAACACGTTGCGGCGCAGTCTGATCCTGCACGATCCGGAAGGTTGCGCTCGCCGCCACAAGAACACTGGGCTGATCGTCATCGGTGACCCGGGAGCAGGTAAATCCAACCGCGCCAAACTCTCTGGAATTGAAGTGGTCCTGCGCGGCGGCAAGGTCGACGTGTTCGATCCCGGAACCCACGGCGAATGGGCCCAGGCGTTCCGCAACGTCACCCACACGACGGTGATCGATCTGGGCAATTCGCGGTTCAGCCTCGACCCGCTGCGCATGTTTCCCTTTGACAAGGCCGGCGAGGTGGCCGCCGACCACATCCTGCCGATGATCGGCGTTCCCGCCGACAGCGACATGGAGAACCGGTTCACCCTTCTGGTGAGTCCACAGATGCGTGACGCCCAAGGCATTCACTCGATGCGGTCGCTAATCGGTTACCTGCGAGCACAACCCGACTCCAACAACGACATGCTGCTCGCGCGCTTGGACGCTTGGGCCACCCAGCCGGCGGCGCGGGCCATCTTTGACGAAACCCTGCCGGCGTACTCGCCGTCACAATCACTAGCCACGATCTGGCTGACCAACCGGCTCGGCCTGCCCGATGCCGACGACATTCTCAACCCACACCTCTACGACAAGCTGCCCAAGGGGGCTCGCGCGGGTATGGCCATCTATGGGCTGATCATCGACACCGTGCAGCGCCACCAGTTTCTGCACCGCGAGCAGTTCTCGACAATGATCTTCGAAGAGGCTGCCGAGCTGATGGCCTATCCCGCCGGTGCTCGCACCGCCCACCGCATCACCCGCCAAGGCCGCAAGCACGCGACCGGTATCTGGCTGGTCTCCCAGGACTACCGCGACTTCGCGCGCATGGGGGACAAATTCATCACTCAGAAGTGGCTGTTCGCGATCCGCAACGAGGAACTGGCGACCAAGACGCTGGAGTGGGCCGGTGTAGATCCCGAGTTGTATCCGGAAGTGGTGCAGTCCTACTACGAGGACACCAGCCCAGCCGAGTCAGCCGACGACGAAGACAGCGACGACGACACCTTCGGCAAAGTCCATCCCTCACGGATGGGGGAGGGGTTCATCGTCGACGAGCGCGGTCGGCGGGCCCGCTGCCGCTTCCTGGGTGCCCCCACCTCGCAGCTGGCCGCCGACGTCGACAGCACACCACCTCAAGAGGTTGTCGCATGACCTCCGGTGCCCTCACCCTGTGGCTGGCCGACCACCCACGCGCACGGCGCACCGTCGTGACGATGACGCTGACCTACACGCTGTCCTTTGTCGCCTTGCTGTGCGCGCCGAACGCCGTGGCCGCCGGCGGTTCGGCAGCGCTGGGCTGGACGGGACTGCGCGACACCGATGGTGTGCCGATCGCCTTCTACTTCCTGTCCATGGTCTCGGTGCGTGAGGCCGCCACCAACAACGGTCAAGAGATATCGATGATCGACCCGAGCACGTGGATGCCGTGGATGGCCGCGGCCATGGAGCGCGCCGTCGACAATGCCACGGCCGCATGGTGGTTGGGCATGATCGCCGGGACCTTCATCTTCATCATGGCCGCCGCGCTGTGGTTTCTGCGCTTCGCGCTATCCACGGGATGGCTGGTGGCCATCGCGACCGTGGGCCTGCCGCTCTACAGCGCGGTCAGCTCACTGGTCAGTTCAATGATGTTGGCTCCCATCGCGATTACGGTGTGCGTCACCGTCGCCGGGTATCACATACTGCGAGGACACCCTGGCCGGGGGTGGGCCATGCTGGGGACCGCCCTCGTCCTAGCCGTGCTGCTGGCCACGGTGTTCTCCGATCCCATCGGCGACCTCTACAGCGAGCACGGCCTGCTGGCGCTGGGACGCGGCACCGGACTGGAAATCGCCCAGGCCGCTACCGGGGCACCGTTCGCGTCCGGCGCCTCGCTGGATGCCAAACTAGACGCGCTGATGGCCAACGTCGTGACCGCCGGCGTGCGACATCCATTGCAGGTCCTCAACTTCGGCATGGTCGTCGATGATGTCGGCGGATGCCGCCAAGCGTGGAACGCGGCCATCATCGGCGCTGGTGGCGTCGATGGTCCCGGCCCGGCGCACGCCATGGCCAACTGCGGCGCTCCGCAAGCCCTGGCCTACGCCCAGCGCCTCGGCGGCTCTGACGCCACCATCGGTCTGCTGCTGGTTCTGGTCGCGATCGTGGTGGCCTTCTTCTACTTCTACGTCGGACTGTCGGCGATGCTGGTCGGCATCAAGTCGCTGTACTTCGGCATCCTGGTCGGCCCTTCCTTCCTCATCGGCATGCTGGGCTTCGGACGCGCACTGCGCTTCGCCAAGCATTGCGGCACAGAGCTTTTCATGCACGTCATCCAGCTGATGGTGTTCGAGGTTTACCTCGCCGTCTCCGCGATCGGCATCACCTGGGTACTGACCACCGATGCCTTCGGCACATCCACCGCAACAGCGATTCCGCGGGTGCTGATCATGGCCGTGGCGGCAGGGGTCCTGTGGCTGGGCTTCCGCTTCGTCGACCGCTCCTTTCACACCGACAGCATGGGCACCATCGGCCGACAGGTCAGCGGCGCGTGGCACGCCGGCACCGGCGCCGTCCGAGACGAAGCAGCGTCCTACCGCGACAAGGCGCAAGCGGCGAGCGCGCGCCTGGGACGGCGCGATCGCGACGACACCGCAGGCGGCCAGGACGACAGCAGCGGCTCACCGACTCGCCGCACGCCCGGCATGGAGTGGTTCAAACCGCGCTCGTCAAGCACAGTGCGCACACAGCGAGTCGCCGGTGACGGGGCAACCAGCAGCGGAACGACACCCACCAAAGCCGCCGCCAAGTCCGCGGCCACCACAGCCGCGCTGACCGCGGTCAAGGTGGCCGCCCCTGAGGTGGCCGTTCCCGTCGCCGCGGCGGCCAAGGCGGCCGGTGTCGCCAGCACGGCCGGGCATGTGCTCAAAACCGCGAAGAACACCAGCGGCTCGGAATCGAAGCCCGCCGCCCAAGGGTCTGGCGGCGACTCCTCGCCGGCCCCGCTACGTCAGCACCGCCCGGATGCCGCCGCCACCTCCTCATCTGCCCGTGAGCCCGCTCAGGCGCCCACCTTGGCCAGTCGCAGCACGGGCCAGGCGCCCCGACGTTCGGCAGAAGCCGGGTCTCAGCCTGCGCGCGGCAGCACTGCACCAGCAGGGACAATTGACATCGACGAGCCCCGTCAGAACGACACCGCGGCACCCCGTGCTGCCCAACCGACGCGACCACCCCGAGAGATTGGGTCATAGACGATGAGCACTGCGCGCGACTACCTCGACGCTGGATTCGAAGCTTTGGGCCTGCTCGGCAGTCCGGCTGACTCCACCGCCGCGCGCGAGCGGTTTCGGCGGGCGGTCAGCATGGACCCCGGGATGTGCGATGCCTGGCTGGGCCTGATCGCCACCGGTGATCACTACAGCGAGACACTGCGCCACGCCCACGAAACCAGCGCCACCGTGCACCGCGAGACTCGCCGCCTGGGCCTGCAGGACACTGCCCTGGAGGCGTCGGTGCCCTCGCCCGGCTTCATCGAGGTGTTCCCCTACACGGCGGCGTCGATCACGCTGGCCTATATCGCGGCCCTGCTGACCGAGAAGGACTACGACACCGCCGAGAAGCTGCTGGAGTCCTACGACACCTCACGAGAGCCTCTCCAGACACCCATCTGGCGCTGCCTCGGCGCCACCCTGCACTACGTCACCCAGCGCTGGACCGACGTCCTGGACTGGGCAGCTCGGCCAGTCACCGGGACCCTGCGGGTGGTTGATGCCGCGACCGACCTGATGGCCGGCATTGCTCACGTGGGCCTCGGCGAGTTCGACGCCGGACTAGTCCTGCTCAAAGGCGTGCCCACTGATCAGGTGAGCCCATACGCCGGCGCGTTCGCCGCCCTGTACCGCGGATACGCGCTGCGCTGGCTGGGCCGCGAGAATGACGCACGTGTAGAGCTAGGCAAGGCCAGCGTCGGCGGCCGGATGCTGCCCGACGCCTCGACCGCCCTGGCGGACCCCACCTACGCGCCCCCGGTCACCACCGCAGAGGCCATCGCCGCCCGGACGAGTCGCTGGGATCCGCAGTCCGGGCCGACCACTGAGGAGCTGCGCCAAGCCGAACAGGCCCATGCCGCCGAAGCCGTCCTCGAGGAGGCTGAGCGAGACCTGCAGTCCTTCATTGGTCTGGGCACAGTGAAAGCGCACGTCAACAAACTCAAGAACGTGCAAATCTACGACCGGGCGATGGCCGCGCGCGGCGAGGGGGTCGGCCAGCGCAACGCCCTGCACATGACCCTCGTCGGCCCGCCGGGAACGGCCAAGACATCCATCGCGCGGGTGATGGGCAAGATGTATTTCGGCCTGGGAATCCTCGACTCCCCGGAGTGCATCGAGGTCTCGCGCAAGGATCTCGTCGGCGGAGTGATCGGAGATACCGAAGCTAAGACTGGCGCCATGCTCACCAGCGCTCGCGGCAAGGTCCTGTTCGTCGACGAGGCGTACACGCTCTACCAAGCCGACAATGAACGAGATTTCGGCCGGATCGCGCTCGACATCATCATGAAGTTCGCCGAGGACCACCGCGACGACACCATGATCGCGCTGGCCGGCTACGCCGACGGCATGAACCGACTGCTCTCGGCCAACCCCGGTCTACGGTCACGGTTCCCCACCCAACTGGAATTCAGCTCCTACAGTGCCGACGAGCTGGGCCAGATCGCCGCCATGTTCGCGCAGAACTATCGCGTGCTGGTCCACCCCGAGGCGATCGACATCTTCGGTCGCTACACGAGCTGGCTCACCGCAACCCCAACCAACAACCCCGAGAACCCCGCTGAAACCCTCATCGACATCGCCGGCAACGGCCGCTACGTGCGCAACGTCATGTCCGAGGCGGTCGAGAAGATGAAAGCTCGGGTTGTCTCCGACCCGTCAATCGACCTGGCCACCGCCGACTCGGACCTGCTGCGCACCGTCGTCGGCGCCGACATGACCGACGCCCTCCGGGAAGTCCTCGTCAGCGCAGGAATCCAGACCCGCGAGCAGGGTTGAGCATGGCCCGCGAGGCAGAAGTAGCCGCGCTGAGGACCATCGAGGTCGCCTACCAGCGGTGGACGAAAATCAGTGAGCAACTGCACCGCGACGTCGCCCAAGCCGCCGAGCGCCACGCCGGCGCACCGGTGAACTCCCTGCGCGCGGACTTCAACGCCCAGCTCGCCGTGACACGCTCAGTGGTCGCGTTCGCCCGCACGTGCCCGGTTGCTGGGCCCGATGTCGACGGCCTGCCCGGCGCGGCGTTCATCCAGGCGCTCTATCAGGTTGTGCAGAGCCAACCCGACCTCGACCAGAGCGTGGAGGAGCTGACCCGCCAGTGGAAACCCTGGCTGGCTCAGATCACCAGATGGACACCCGAGTCCGACAGCCCGCCACCGGCCCGGCCCACTTCGCCCTCCCACAGCAGAGTGTTGGCCGCGGTGGACGACTGGTGGGGCTTTGGTGCCGACCGTCTGCACGACCAGCTCGTCGGATCGCTGACCGCCCAGGGGCAGACCGTTGCAGAGTCCATCCCCACCGGCGCGGACGGCGAGGTGATCCAGTCGGCGCACGTGGTGGTCGGGTCGGACTCGCCAACCGAGGCGCACGGCCCGGCCAAAGGTGGAGCGCTGGCCCGTCTGCACACGCTGTTCGGGCGGCGCGGCCGCCGCTGACGTCGACATGACCGGCCAGACAGCATCGGACACGCCCGACCTCACCGGCCGGGCAAACCCACCAATAGGCGATGCTGTGTTCATGTTCGCGGTGGGCTCCCTGGTAGCGGGGTATCGGATTGAGCAGGTCCTGGCCACCGGCGCCACGGGAACGGTGTACCTGGCCAAGAACCCGACCCTGCCCCGCCGCGACGCGCTCAAGGTACTCAGCGCCGACCTCTCCCGCGACGAGGCATTCCGCGAGCGGTTCGTGCGCGAAGCCGACATCGCATCACTGCTGAACCACCCCAACATCGTCTCGATCCACAACCGCGGCGAAGCCGAGAACGGCCAACTGTGGATCGCCATGCAGTACGTCGCCGGCACCGATGCCGAGGCAGCGCTGCAGGCCGGAACCATGACCGCCCCGCGGGCCATCCGCATCGTCGGTGAAGTCGCCAAGGCGCTGGACTACGCTCACCAGCGCAACGTCGTGCACCACGACGTCAAGCCAGGAAACGTGTTGTTAGCGCACGGTTCTCACGACGACGAGCAGGTCCTGCTCAGCGACTTCGGGGTGGCCAGGGCAGCAGGTGGCCCAGACGATCCCGGCGACGACTCGACGCTGGCGGTGACCCTTGCCTATGCCGCACCCGAGATGATCACCGGTGACACCGTTGATGGCCGGGCTGACATCTACTCACTGGCATGCACGCTGTTTCGGCTGCTGACCGGCAAGCAGCCGTTTCACAGCGCCGAGGGAACAACCGCCCTAGCGCTCGCCCACCTGCACCAGACGCCACCCCAGATCTCCGACCACCTGCCAGAGGCGACCCGCCAGCTGGATGTCGTGATGGCCAGAGCCCTGGCGAAGAATCCTGCCGAGCGATTCGACTCGGCGCGAGAGTTCGCCGCGGCCGCCGCGGCGGCGGCGAACTCCCTCACCGAAGGTGCCGACTCTTCGGCATCTCAAGGCGAGCAGGCGCGACACGCCATCACCGCTCCATCTAATCCGCTGTCTGCCAGACCCGCTGAAATTGGCCGCAGCTATTACGAACAGATCCGGGTCACCCCCGTGCCGCGGCGGGTACCACGTGTGCAGCGCCCCATCGTCATCCTGTGGGCGGTGTTCGCCGTCGTCGCAACCACCGCTGCCATCCTGTGGGCGACGCTGCTGTGGCCGGCAAGTGAGCCGGACCGACCCTCTGCGGCGACATCGACGACACCCGCCACGTCGTCGCCCCCCTCGGTCCCGGCCGCGTTGGCACGTCTGCTGCCCCCGGGCTATCCGCGCGGTGCATGCACACCACTGCCCGCTGCCTCTGACGTGACCGCGGCGGTGACCTGCGGCCCCAACACCGACTCTGGCGGTCCCACGTCGTCGACCTACACGCTCAGCCGCGAGCCCGCCGCTCTACGCGCGGCCTTCAACGACACCGTAAACCGTTCTGCTGCGGTCATCTGCCCGCCCAACATTCAGTCACCCGGGCCATGGCGGCGCAACGACAGCCCCACCGTGGTTCGAGGAACACTGTTCTGCGGGTTGCAAGCGGGCAACCCCCTCGTGGCCTGGACCAACGACGAAAAGCTTCTGCTGGGCGTCGTTCGAGCCGACGCGCCGGGCACCACGCTGGAGGCTCTCTACGCGTGGTGGTCCACGCACTCATAGCCCGGGCACGCGCCCTGTTCAACTGGGCTGAATCCGCACTTGAACATCTCAAAGGTCCGGACGGCTTACGCCGATGCCTTCGCCGTCCGCTGCCTGCGGGCCTCAATCGCGCCGTCATAGATGGTGAGGAATTCGCTCCAGTCTGGGATCTGGACACGGCGCCCCGCGGTCCCACGGAGGAGCAGCTGAGCCTCTTCGAGGCTCTGGGGGAGTAGTTCCTGCCAGTCGATTATGGCGCCGAGTTGCGAAGACTGCGAACGGCTTCCACCGCTGGGCTCGTAGGACTCGGTGCGACGAGTGGCCAGCCCTTGCCAGTGTGAGGCCTGTTCGAGCAGGTGTCGCTCATGGGCTCCGTACATCACCACCGTGCCCGGGAAGATGTCGCGCAGCGCGTCGGCGTACTTCGGGCCGTACACGACATCAAAGTGACTGGAGGCCTGCACGGTGGCCATGATGTTGACGCCCAGGCCGGCCGACTCGCCGACGTAGTTGAGCAGCGCCGGCAGCGGGCAGGAGTTGCACACCTCGTCCAGTTCGAGCAGCAGCCGATGTTCGAGCTGGTGCTGGGCAGTGCGCCTGCGGAAGTGGCGGATGATCGAGTCGATCAGCGCCACCGCCGCGCCTGCGACGGTACCGGTGTTGGGGGCGATGACGAACAAGCTGGCATCGGGGTCATCAAGCATCGAGACATCGAACGCGTCGATGCTGAGCTGGTCGACGGCACTGAGGCGATCGAGATGCTCGGTGGCGCTCAGCCCGAGGCGCACCCACGGTGTCACCGCCTTGGACACGGTGATCGCCACACTGTCACGCATGCGGCTGTTGAAGGTCAGTACCCGCTGCATCGGGTCGGCCAGCATCGGATGCGGGCATAATGCGGCAGCAGTCACCCAGGACGGGGCGGCTTGCAGCGACAACTGGGTGCCGCTTCCGCCCTCCTCCTCATCCTCGATGCCGAGGTTCTCGACCGCTTCGAGCACCCAGGGCATCCCCTGACTATTGCCTTGGGGGCTGGCCGCGTAGAGAAGGCAGGCCAGCGGGCGGCTGGCAGTGGACTCCCACAAACCGCCGGCCGCCACCGTCTGGCCGCTCGACGCTCCACCAAAGCCGACACCGGAGGTTGCCAGCATGGTTTCGGCCACAGTCAGGACTTCATCGGCTGACGTGATGGACATGGTGGGATCGCTGACCATGGAGCGCACTCCCTGGGGCCAGATGAGCGTCTTTTCCGGACGTAGGTCGATGACACCGGTGGGGCCCAGCCCGCGGCGCATCAGCACCAGCTCGGCGAGGTCTTCCTTACTGGACACGGCGACCAACGGGCCGGGGTGCATGACCGCTGCCGGCGCGAGCAGACGTCGGGTCTTGCCGGTACGGGTGGGCGCGCTGATCGCCAAATGAGGTGCACCCATGACCCTTTCGTGTTGCCCGCCGTCGTTGACGACCAGCCCGCAGTAGGGGCTGTATGGCTCGGGACGCATGCTCATGGGGTCATCGTGGCGGCAGGTACGTGCCCGAGTCCACCACCAGCGCGAGATTGGCTGATAGTTGCTGTGGTGCACCAGGCCGGGCTACGGCCTCATGGTTACGGAGTAGCAAAGCTAGTCATCGATGCCAGCGCCGAGGGTGTCTTCGGGTCCCTCCACCGCGGCGTCGGGGGTGCGCCATTCCACGGCGAGGTGGCGGCGTTGAGCGCCGCGCACGCCGCGGGCGGCATTGTCGTATTGGGTGAGCACGTGACGCCAGGACTCGCTGAGGTGGGTGCGGCCGAGGCGATCGGCCAACGTGACGGCTGGAATGGCGTCTAGCAGCGGATCTACGCAACCTGACGGGGTGGCTGTAAGGGTGGTGTTCCACGGCAGGGAGATGGTGAGCAGCCGCAGCGCCGGCGAGCTGGGGCCGCGACTGTTGCTGGAGTCCAGGAGGATGACTCGGGCGTCTGCGGCTGCGGCGTGGCGGGCGATGGTGGCCAGCTGGTTGGGTTCGGCGGCTGCGGGGTCGTCGATGATGACGATTGCTCCGGGCGGTAGTGCCCACTGCTGGTCGCTGATTTGGCGCTCGGCGCGAGAAGCGGTGGTGATGGTGTCGGCCAGCTCAGCCTCGCGGGCGGGCGCCGCGCTGGTGTCGGTGGTCGAGAGCCAGAGCACTTTGCGGCCGTTGGCGTTGGCCGTGCCGCGCAGGGTGTAGAGCGCCGCACCGGTTTCGCGGTCGGTGACGTCGGCGCGCATCACGACGAGCCGATAGGGCTGCGCGGCCAAGGATTTGAGTCGGTCGGCGGTGTGGGGCTCGTGCGCTGCGAGGGCCGCCGCGGGGATGAGCAAGGGTGTACGGGTGTGGTCGGCGTCGCCGGCCACCTGGAGCAGGGCAACTTCGGAGCGCGCCGATTTCAGCAGCTGCTCGAGAGTGTCGGAGGTGGTGGTCTGGGCCGCGGCGAAGGCACCGGCGACGTCGCGCTCAGCGCGGTCGAGCTCGCGGCGCAGCGCCTGGCGGCGGTCGCGCAGCTGCGCGCGGGCGGCTAGGTCCGCGCGCTCGGCGTCGCCGCGTGCGGTGGCGATGTCGTGCTCGGTGACGATCTTGTGGCCGCCGGCGGCCGCGGTACGCGCAGCCTGCGCCTCGGCGAAGGCCTGGTGAAACTGATGCGACGGTGGCTGTTCGGGCAGGCGGCGGGTGTGGAAGGCCAGATCGGCTTGGGCTGAGGCGATGTCGAGTTCGTCGGCATCGGGGTTGGCCCGTAGAAGGTCGAGCTGAGTGCGGGCGTGCTCGATCAGGCGCAGGGTGTCGTTGTAGGCGGTGTCGGCATCGGCCCACTGCTCCATCACCGCGGTGACGGCGTGGCCGTAGGGTCGATCGGCGTCGACTTGGCGGCGCATCTGCAACAGCTCGTCGGCCGCAGCGCGCATAGCGGGCCCATTTCCTGCGCGAATTTCCGCGTCCAAGCTTTTGATTGATTCGCAAACCTCGCGGTATTCCTTCTGAAGCGTGGTGACCAAATTCATGGTGATGCCTAATTCGGGTACAGGGCGGTTTGCTGAGAGATCTTCGAATTGCAAATCTCCGAATTCTTCGGAGGTGTATTCGAATGAGCCATCGGGCGGGGCGGCGTCGAAGTGGTCGTCGAAGGGAGGGGCTTGGTCGATGTCGGCGAAGGGGCTTTCAGGGTCGGGCGGGAACAGTGCTTCCTCGTCGGGGTGCGGTGGAGCGTCCTCCGGGGTGGGCAGGTCTTCGACGTCGATGCCGAGACGCGCTTGCAGCCGGTGGGTGAACGCATCGACGGTGTAGGTGATCAAGCGTGCGTAGTCGCCCGGGGGGATTGGGTGGTCGGCGTCGGCGAGGTGTTCGGCGGCGACGTGGAGCAGGTCGCGCGGGGTCCAGGTGGCCGGGTCTGCCGCGCTGATCGCGGCGACCAGCCCGGGCCAGGCCGGATCGGAGGTGATGGTCTCGGTCAGCGCGGCCCCGAACGCGGCGTCGACGTCGGTGATCCAGGCCGGACGCAGTCGCGAATGCGTGGTGGCAAGTGTGGCGGTCGGGGACAGGGCGCCGGCGATGCGCCACCAGAGTGCGGCGGCGGGCAGCTCGTCAGGCAGCGGGCCTTGGCGAGCAGCGGTGGTGATGATCTGCCGCAGGTCGGCGGTGGTGCGGGTGGCCTGGGCGAGTTGGGCGGCCAGCTGTGGCCAGTAGGCATCGGCGCGCAGGCGCGGGTCGATGGCGTCGATGAGGTCGTTCCAGCGGGTGGTGTCGGCACTGCGCCGGCCGATGTCTGCGGCGGCGTAGCGCTGCAGGGTGGCCTGCACGGCGCGGGTCCGCACGGGGTACTGGCGCGCGCCGGTGAGACGGGTGTCGGCGTCCTCGACGCCGGTGGCGGAACGGAACACCGCGATCTCGGCGGTCAGTGCCGGATTTACGGTGATCAGCGGCCGCGCCCAGGCGGGGGCGGTCGCGTTGGTCCATGCCCGCGCCCGCTCACGGATCTGCTCGGCCAGGCCTTGGACCAGTTGCTCGCGTCGGGCCAGGTAGGCACCCCAGTGCGGATCGTCGGCCAGCACCGGCGGGATGGCGGGAAGCCAGCGCAGCACCCCGATGCCGGCGGAGTGGGTGCCGGCGGGATCGATGCGGTGATCGAGGACCGCGGCGGGGTCGGCGGCGTCATCGACACTGCCCTTGGCCAACGCTACGGTCAGCAGCTCGCGGGGATCAGCGCCGCCGAGCGCCAGGACAGACAGGTTGCGCCGCAGCACCGGCCAGGCCTCGCGCTGGCTCAGCCGGGGGATTACGTCATCAGCGATGACGTCCAACCGATCCCGCGCACCTGCTCCCAGCTGATTTTCGGCTGCCACACCCAAGGCGTCGTAAAACATGTCGGCCGCAGCCTGCAGCCGCGTCGCCGGATCCTCGGCGCGGCGGGCTGCGGTGGTCGCCGACACCTGGGCGCCGTCGCGGGCCAGGGCGCGGGTCAGGACATCGACGGCGGTGTCAGGGTGGGTGGCCTTGGGGGAGAGCAGCCGGTGGGGATCGCCTTCGGCGGTGGACAGGTAAAGGTGGTTTTCGTCGGTGGCGCGCGTCATCGCGACGTAGAGGTGCTGGCGGGTCAGCATGTCTGAGCCGACGATGTGGCAGGTGCCCTTGGCATCGCGCCGTCCTGCGGTCAGGCCTTGGGCGGAGTCGATGGTGGCCGCGTAGCCCAGCGTGACATGTTCGGCGATGTAGTCGGCGGGCAGCGTGACGATGCGTCCGCTACGCAGGTGGCGGGCTTTCACGCTGCCATCGGTGAGGACCTCGGTGATGGTGTAGCGGTAGCCGTTGCGCACGAAATCGCTGCGCCCGATGGTGATTCGGCGATTGTTTTTCCGGGTGCGGATGGTGTCTCCGACGCTGGCGTGCAGCTGATCTGCCAGCACCACCGTGGCCGCGGTGGCCGCGTCGGGATCGGCGGCCAGCCGGTCAGCGCGGGCGCGGGCGTTGAGCTCGTTGATGACATCGTTGGTCGGTGCGAGCAGGATGGAATCTGCGCCGGCTGCCAGGTCGGCCCGCCATGCCTGATAGGCCATGTCGGCGGCGGTCTCGTCGGTGCCGACGTGGATGCGCTGGTGGTCGATGTAGAAGCCGATGCCTGCCGGGTCTGCGTCGTGCAGCGCGAGCCCGGCGGCGGCTTCGGCCGGTGACTTGAATCGCACGACTTCGCTCAACGTGAGCGCGTCGGTGGCTTCGGCGATGTCGCGCAGAACACCGCCGGCCGAGACGGACGACAACTGGCCGTCGTCACCGACCAGGCGCACACTCGCGCCCTTGCGCAGCGCGTCGGTAATCATCGCGTCCAGGCCGGCCGTGGCGGCCTTGCCGGCCTCGTCAACGATGACGAGCGTGTCGGGACCGACCCGCTTAAACCAGTCGGGCACGCCGGAGGCCGCGGCCTTGTCCGGATCGGCTGACCAGACGTACTTGTCGAGGGTGTCGGTGGTGGCGCCCAGGTCGGCCCCGAGCACGATCGCCGCGTCGGCTGTCGGGGCCAAACCGATGACGTGTCCGCCCGAGCTGCGCCACGCATGCGCCAGCGCCGCCATGGCCGTGGTCTTGCCGGTTCCAGCGGGCGCGAGCGCGAGCGCGACACGGCGCCCGGTGCTCGCCATCTCTGAGACCAAAGCGGCCTGGCCGGGGTTGAGTGTGCGTCCGCGCGCCGCCGAATCTGCCAGCGCCAGTTCGACATCGGCGGCGGTGGCGGCGCGGCCGTCGCAGCGATGCACCGCGGCCAGAATGCGCCGCTCAGCGGCCAGTGTGTCGCGGCTGGTGTAGAGCGCCACGCCGTGGCGGGAGTAGACGCTGGCAGCGTCGCGGCGACGCAACGCGACAGGCTCGCCCAACTCGGTGTCGACGATGCGGGCGTGCGGCACCGAAAACGCTTCTGACAGAGCGGTATCGGTGAGTCGTTCGATCAATGCGACATCGTGCGCCACGCCGTGCGACCGAGCGATTCGCAGCGCTTCGGCACGCACGTGGTGACGCTGCCAAGCGGCCCGCGATTCCGACACCGCGGCAATCAGTTCGCCAGCACGCGACGCGACCCATTCATGGTCGACGACGGGCGTGGTGCGGGTTCGGTCGGGACCGGCCAGGACACCGGCCAACATGCGATGCAGCCCGTCTCGCCCGAGGACTTCTACGGCTTGGGTGCGCCACACGTGGCGCTGCTCGGCCAGCGAGCGCGGCTCGTGTTTGGCCTCGCGCGATTCCAGCGTCGCCTGCTGGGCCAACGCGATGATTTCGGTGTTGGTTGGTTCGCGGCCGTGATCGGCTTGAAACTGCTTGGCGAGCTCGGCTGTGCGCGCCTTGATTGCGGCCCGCCGCCTCGACCACCGTGTCATCAGTTCTGGTGACATTCCGTCGATCTCGCGGACGGGCCGCTTCCCTAGTCCGCGGGACTGTTCGACGAACGACACGGCGAGCCTGTCGATCATGTGGGCTTCGAGGCGGGTGTTGTACAACTCCGAGGCCGCGACCGTCACCCGGTGCAGCGGTTGACCGTCCAGGGCGAGCCACCGGCGCACGCCGTTGGCGTCCACGTGGGACACCTTGTTGGAGATCGCGACGTGGGTGTGTAGGTCGGGGTCGCCGGCGCGTGAGTCGCGGTGGGTGAACGCTGCGGCGATGAGTCCTTCGGTGTCGACCTGGGCGACGCCGCCGGCACCGGTGCGGGTGAAGGTGGCTTGATCTTGCAGCCACTCAAGCACGTCGGCGACGGCCGCATCATGGGCCGCTTCAATCTGCTCGGCCACCGATAGCGGGGCGATGGCCCACAACGCCGACACTGATTTCACCGGCGAGAACGTCAGGTCGTATCCGGCGACGGCGGTCGTGCGGGCGCGAGTGTTGCGAGCGATGAATCCGGACAGTTCGCGATCATCGGCGGGCGGGCGGCCGTACTCCTCGGCGAACAGCTCCACAGCCACGCGGGTGCGGATCTGCGCGCGGATCTCCGGGGCGATGGTGGCGTTCCAGTGTGCGCCGTTCTCGGCGTTGTGGTCGCGGAAGGCCACCGCCAGACGCCGCGCGTACTCCGGTTCGCCGTCGCGTACCAGGAACTCACGCCCGAGTCGGCTGGCCGCGCGCCCCGAGCCCATGCTGCGGCCGATGACGTAGGTCTCGATGCGCTCGGCGTTGGGGTGCAGACCCAATCCGTAGAGGGCGCGCATCTGCGCCTCGCCGACGCCCGATCCCTCATCGACGGTCCAAATCTCCTCGCGGGCTTGCGGACTGGCTTCGCAGCGGCCGGTGTCAGACAGAGCGGCCAAGCCCCGACCCATCCACCGACCGGGCGATTCACCTTTGGCCGAGTAGTAGTCGGCCAGCGTGGAGCGGCCACGCTCGGTGCTATCGGAGGCAGCGACCTGCCGCACCAGGTACAGGTATCCGTCCCCGGCGGTCAGCTTGTGCAACGTCATCACCATGACGCGCACGCACGCGTCCGCATGCGCCGCACGCTACGAACTCGCCGGGTGGCGAAGCCACCACCAAACCGGAGGTTCTTAGAAAAGTCTCAAACGGCGGGTACTGGCGCAGGGGTCGTATTCGGGTGGGTCGAATCCGGGGGGGCCTGGTGCTGGTTATCTAGCATTGCGGCGGTAATGCGGTCCCGGTCCCGGCAGTTAGTCGGCGAGCTGTGCGCGTTCGTTGCGCCACGGCAGTCGCGGGATGGTGCGGACGTAGATGACCATGCCGATGACTTCGACGAGGGTTTGGGCGACGATCACGACTGCGGCGAGGGCCAGGTTGTCGGGCAGCGCCAATGCCAGTGGAAGGACGACGAGCGAGTTGCGGGTAGCGCCGGTGAACACGATGGCCGTGCCGTCAGCGGCGTCCAGTCGGAATAGACGTGCGACCAGCAGGCCGGCTCCGGCCATCACGATCAGGAACAGGACGTAGAAGGGCACGACCCGCAGGACGTCGCCGAGGCTGTCGCCCAGTTTCGGGACTTGGGAGGCGACCACGATCAGCAGGGTCGCCATCATCAGCGGCACCATCAACGTGCCAGCACCGGTTGCCAGTTTCTGCCCGGCGGGTTTGCGGGCGGCCCATGCCTGGGTCAACCAGGCCAGGGACAGCGGTATGACGATGAGAACTAGGAATGCCTCCAGGAAAGGGGCGACCTCGACGACGTCTGCCAGCCCGGATCCCATGAACAGATAGAGAAACAGCGGCAGCAGCAGCATCTGAACAATTAGCAGCAACGGGGTTGCGGCCAGCAATCGTTGACTGCTCCCGCCGGCCAGTCCGGTGAACACGATGACGTAGTCCACACACGGGGTCAGCAGCACCAGAAGCACTCCGACCCTGATCGCTTGGTCGGCGGGCAGGAAGCTGAACAGTGCGGCGACGACCAGTGGCACCACGACGAAGTTGATCGACAGGGCGGCGCCGAGGAACCGGCCCGCTCGCAGCGAGCGGACCAGCTCGGCTGCGGGCACCTGCAGAAACGTCACGTACAACAACGCAGCCAACACCGGATTGATGGCATGTTCCAAACTCGGCCCAGCGGCGGGCGCAACCCAACCGAGCAGTCCGCCAGCCGCCATCGCCGCGACGTAGAGGGCGACCTGATGGCGTTCCAGCCTCGCTATCAGATCCGTTCGTCGCATACGCATTCCGCGAATTTCCTTCTCTTCCTTGGGCCTTGACACGCTCTTCGAGGACCGTCGTGGGAGTCCCGGTCAATCGACACGGCAGACGGGGGCCGTGAAAGTTAAGCAGGTGCGATCGCGTTCCGCTCGGCGCGCGTGCGTTGCCTGTTCCTGGCGCGGCGGCGGCCGATCACGGCCGCGACACCGCTGGTGAGCAGCAGAACGAGCAGGACGGTAGCAAACCCTGCTGGCCCAACCCAGTCGACGATCCAGACAAGCCCGTTCTGGATGTGTGCGGCGGCGGCGACGATCGGATCGTCGGGGTTACCGCCGGCGAACACCCGAAGCTCGTAGACGCCGTACCAGGCGACGTATGCACCGGCGATCACCAGCAGCGCCCCGGCGATGCGGGGGACGTGGGGCAGCACGCGGCGCAGCACCCGCGCCGCGGACTGTTGTGCCAGTGCCACGCCGACCGCCAGGACACCCACCACCAGACCCATCCCGGCGGCATACGCGGCGTAGGCGGCCACACCCAGGGCGAGGTCACCGGACTTGAAGGTCGTCGTTGTCACCACGAGGAACGGACCGATGGTGCAACCCAGCGACGCGATCGCGTAGAACACGCCGTAGAGCGCCATCGACCGCAGTCCGGCCGTGGGATTGATGGCCGACTGCAGCTTCGGGGTGCGCAGCAGCAGTTCGCGGCCGGTGAGCATGACGGCGCCCAATATCAGCAGCGCGACCCCGATCACGACGGTGACCGCCGGCGCCCACCGCTGCACGACGGATGCGACCGGAGCGAGGATGAGCCCGAAGGTGCCGAACACCGCCAGGAACCCGGCCGTCATGGCCGCCGTCGCCGTCAATGCCCGGCCGAGCGCCGCCAGCCGTGTTGCCCGCCGGGTGGTGTCGGGAGTGGTCGCGATGAACAAGCTCAGGTAGGCGGGCAGCATCGCGAAACCGCACGGGTTGATCGCCGCCAACGCACCGGCGGCCAGGGCGAACGACAGCGTCTCGGTCATCGACTCAGGCGTCCGTGATCCACTAGTTGGCGCTCAGCTCGGCTACCCGCTCGGTCAAGCCCTGCTCGCCGAGTTCTCCGCGCACCACGGTGATCTCACCGGAGTCATCGATGAACGCATACGCGGGCTGCTGGATGACCCCGAACCTCTTCCACACCGCACCGTCGGCATCAGCGATGTGCGGGAACGCCCCGACGTCGTAGGTCTCGACGAATGACTGCATGTCGGTGACCGGGCCGAGTCCGGCGACACCGACGAACGCGACCCGGCCCTTGGTCGCTGACTCCACGGCAGCGACATGGGGTGCTTCGCGGCGGCACTCTCCGCACCACGGCGCCCAAAACCACAGGACGGCGTCCTTGCCGGCCAGCGACGCGCCGTCGAACGGGGCACCGTCGACCGTCGTGGCACTGAACTGCAACTGCTCCGGTATGGCGGCCACTGGTGTCGTGACAACCGGGGGCGACACCACGGAGGCTTGCGTCGTCGACGCGACGGGGGGCGCGGCCGGGGCTGGGTCGCCGCCGGTGCTTGCGCAGGCAGTCAACGCCAGGGCGGCCGCAACCGCCGTCACGACGAAGCGAGATGAGCACATGAAGACCTCCGCAATGAGTGGGTAACTGGGTGAATGCGGGCGACTCGTAAGGTGCGAGTCCCGCTGGTGGTGCTCACAGATGTCGAGTCGGCGCGGTGTCCCAGCCCGGCTTTCCGATGGTGGGCATGCTGACATCAACGCGCCCCGCCTGACAGATCGACGCCCGTCGGCGTCGGCGCAGCCAGAGGGCGCCGATGGCCGCTACGACGGTGAGCGCGGCCAGCCCGGGTAGCCAGATGGCGCCGACCGCGGAGCCGATACCGATGCTGCCCAGGATGGCAAGGAGCGGGCCGGCGCAACACAGCGCACACGCCGCCACAACCGCGGCGCCGGCGCCCGACCACCTGCGGGCACGCCGCTGCGACTCGTTCATGCCGAAACACCAAACAGTTCGGCCATCAGCGGTCCGGCGGCTTCGGGGGCGCGCACGGTCACCACCAGCGTCGAAGCAGTCAGGTGCAGCGTGAAGTCGAAAAAGGCGCAGCACTTCTGCTCCGCGGCGGCCAGCCGGGCCACCGCAGCGACAAGGTCGGGATCACAGGGAAACTCCAGCCGCACACCGTCGGCGATCTGTGAGCGGCCCGTAGCCGAGGTCAGCAGCCGCTGCCACTCGTCGACACGTCCGGTCTGCTCCGCCCCCGACAGCGTGCAGGCCACCGCAACCTCCTGCCCGTCGCCGACACCCGCTCTCGGCAGAGCGGATGATCCCAGGTCCGCCCGTGACGACAAGTCGAGGAGAACCGGTCCGGTAGCCGCCGGCACGCACCCGCAACCCGGCCCGCACGCACCCTCGGGTGCCGGCGCCAGCAAGTCCTCGTGAACCCGGGACAAGTGCGCACTGAACGCACTCAACTCGGCGATCCGATGTTCGGCATCGCTGATCCCGGCAACCACCAACGGCAACAGCCTGGCCCGGACGTGCGCGCACACACCTTGCTCCCACACCCCCAACAGATCCCGGATCTGTTCCAGCGGCAGGCCGAGTAGCTTGGCCGCGGAAATGAACGCCAGCCGGTCCACCGCAGCATCGTCATAGATGCGGTACCCCGAAGCGGTGCGCTGGGCCGACAACAAGCCTGCGCTCTCATAGAACCGCAGCGTTGTCGCCGGCACGCCCGACCGCTCAGCCAACTGCGAAATGCGATAACTACTCACACCACAGACCGTAAACCTTCAAGTGGAGTCGAAGGTCAAGCACGAATCCTCCACACATCGACGCCAGCGACCCAAGGACCGGACCTCACATCACTCGCGGGACGCTTCATTTCCTACGAACCCGGGCTACTTTAGATCTTCCATAACTACATGATCTAGTGTAATAGTGGAATGATGAGCAGATTGACCGAGTGTGCTGCGACGGGTCCGGCGGGAGCGGCGGGCAAGCCGGCCCTTGCCGACCGGCCGCTGGTGACGCCGGAGCAGGCGGCCGAGGTGGTCGGGTTGTTCAAGGTGCTGGGCAACGACACCCGGCTGCGGCTGCTGCATGCGATGCACCGCGAGCGTGAAGTGACCGTCGGTGAGCTGGCCCAACAGGTGGGTCTGCGGGTGCAGGCAGTGTCCAATCAGCTGCAGCGACTCTCGGATCGCAGCATGGTGACCACACGCCGAGACGGCGCCCGGATTTGGTACGCGATCGCCGACCCGTGCATTCCCGCAGTGCTGGACTTGGCGTTGTGCCTAATCGAGGAAAGCGCGGCCCGGCCGTGACCACCACCGCACCCGTAGCGCGTCGACTCGATGTTGGCTCCGCTTCGGTGGCCTATTGCGACTCGGGCGGCGACGGTCCGCCGCTGCTGCTGTTGCACGGCTGCCCGTTCTCGAAATTCGTCTGGCGCAACGTGATTCCTCGCTTGAGCGAACACTTCCGCTGTGTTGCACCTGATCTGCTCGGACTCGGAGACACAGAAACTCCCGCCGGCGCCGACTGGAGCCTTCCGGCCCAAGCCGATGCCATCATTGGGTTGCTGGATCGGCTGGGCCTTGCGCGGGTTGCGATCGTCGGCCATGACCAGGGCGGCGCCATCGCGCAACTGATCGCCATCCACCACCCCGGCCGGGTGTCCGCGCTGGTGTTGGCCGACGCCGAGGCCTACGACAACTGGCCCTCCGCCGAGGAGTTGCCGTTCATTCGTGTTACCCAACTGCCGGTGATCGGGCCGTTGGTGTTATGGGCCTGGTCGCGGCGGCCACTGTTTCGGTGGGCACTGGGAGAAGGCAAAGCCGTCTACGACCGCTCCGTGCTGACCAATGACCTCGTGGACGGCTACATCGCCGCCAACCTCGCCACCGCCCACAAGCGGGCCAAGACCCGACGATTTCTCGCCACCCAACTCGACCCCGCCAATCAAGCCCACACCCACCACCTCGCCGACGCACTACACAAGATCGAGGTCCCGACGCTGATCCTGTGGGGCGAAGGCGACGTCCATTTCCCGCCCGTCTGGGCGCGGCGCCTGGCCGCCGACATCCCCGGCACCACGCGGGTGGAAACGCTGCCCGCAACCGGGCATCTGCTGATGGAGGAACAGCCAGATCACATCGCCAGCCTGATTCGCGAATTCCTCACCACCACAACCCGATCCGGCCCGAAGGACGCGCCGCGATGCTGACCGCGGTGATCGCAATCCACATCGCAGCGGGCCTTACCGCGGTCATCGCCGGCCTGACCGCCATGTTGGCCCCCAAGCAGGCTGGTCGGCACCCCGCAGCGGACACGTGTTTTTGGTGGCCATCGGGATCGTGTTCGCCACCGCGTTGGGGATCGTGGCCGCGCGTCCCCACACCGCCTACCTGCTCATCCCCGGCAGCATCGCCCTGCTCGCCGCCGCGACCGGTTTCACCGCACGCCGGATCCGCTGGCATGGCTGGATACGCCACCACATCGCTGCCATGGGCATCGCCTACATCGCGCTGCTGACCACCTTCTATGTCGATAACGGGCCCAAACTGCCGGTGTGGAACCTGCTGCCGCGCAGCACTTTCTGGATCCTTCCCGCCGCAATCGGCCTTCCCTCATCACCCGCGCGCTGCTCCGACACTCCACACCGACAACGGCCCAGAAGTAAGGACTACACATGACCGATCACACCCCAGCCGCCGACAGCATCCTCGACCAGGTCCGCGCCCAGTACGCAGCTGCCGCGCTGGCCGTCATCAAC
Organism: Mycobacterium gallinarum; assembly: GCF_010726765.1. Lineage (NCBI taxonomy): Bacteria > Bacillati > Actinomycetota > Actinomycetes > Mycobacteriales > Mycobacteriaceae > Mycobacterium > Mycobacterium gallinarum. The sequence continues at coordinate 25,356 of NZ_AP022602.1, read as the reverse complement.
AAGAACACCGGTGCGTGCTGCGGCACCACCAGCACCATCGGCAGCGATAGCCACCTCAACGCTTCGGTGATCGCCCCGAACGAGTCCGGCCTGGGCGCAAGCCAATACGACACCATCGACCTGGACCAACTGCCCGTCGACGCGGTGCTGGCCAGCCTGGGCTGCGGCAACCCCACCGCCGTCGCCGAACTCCACGAGGGCCAGACCGTGCTCGATCTGGGTTCTGGCGGCGGCATCGACGTGCTGCTGTCGGCCCGCCGGGTCGGGCCCACCGGCCGCGCCTACGGCCTGGACATGACCGACGAGATGCTCGACCTCGCCCGGGCCAACGCCGCGGCTGCCGGTGCCACCAACGTCGAATTCGTCAAAGGCCATATGGAAGCGATCCCGCTGCCCGACGCCAGCATCGACGTCGTCATCTCCAACTGCGTCGTCAACCTCTCCCCGGACAAACCCGCCGTATTCGGCGAGATCTACCGCGTCCTGACACCCGGCGGCCGCATCGGCATCAGCGACCTGGTCGCCGACGATCACCTCACCACCGAGGACCGCGCCCGCCTGGGCACCCACGCCGACTGCATCGCAGGCGCGCTGACCGCCGCTGAATACACCAGCGATCTTGCTGATGCGGGATTCACCGAGATCACCCTCACCCGCAGCCACACCGTCACCGAGGGGCTGCACTCCACCATCATCCGAGCGACCAAACCGCAGTAGCGGTCGAGCCGCAGCGGCGCTGAAGTACCTTGACTCCGTACCCAGGTACAGGGTTGAGAATGGGTGTATGCGACGTGGTGAGGTTGCCGCACTGGCCGGGGTGAACGCCGAGACGCTGCGCTACTACGAGCGGCGCGGCTTGCTGGACGAACCACCTCGATCGGTAGGGCGCTACCGGGCGTATCCCGACAGTGCTGTCGAGGTGGTGCGGTTCGTCAAGCGCACCCAAGAGCTGGGATTCAGTCTCGATGAGATCGATGAGCTGCTCCACCTGGCCAACGGCGGTCCCGACGACTGCGACCAGGTACGGATCCTTGCCGAGGTCAAGATGGAGGAACTCGCGCAACGCATCCTCGACCTCAACCGCGTGAGGGATTCCCTCGCTGAATTGGTGTCGACCTGCGAGTTTCCCCGTCGCGACCGGCGCTGCCCGATGCTGTCGTCATTGCACACCAACGAAGAAGGGCACCAATGAGACTGGAGATTCTGCAGGTTCCCGACTGCCCGAATGTTGCGGTGCTGCAGCGCCGGCTCGAACAGGCACTTGCCGGGGAGACCACCGAGGTGACGCTGGTCCACCGGGTGATCGATGACCCGCAGGACGCTACCGCGGCTGGAATGGTGGGCTCGCCGACGCTGCTAGTGGACGGTTGTGATCCGTTCGCTGTGGCCGGCGAACCACCCAGTCTGTCGTGCAGGCTCTACCGCGACGAGCGCGGCGCCGTAGCCGGTGCGCCGTCAGTGGCTGCCCTGCGAGACGCACTCGGCCTTACTGCCCGAGCCGGCGACGATGCCGATCACACCGCAGATGCCTGCTGCGCCCCGGCTGCCGGGGCCGATTCGGCGGCCGCCTCGTTGGGTTCAGCGCGGTTTCGAGCCGCGCCCAGCGATCCTGGCGAGACCGCCGTGCATCAGTGCATTCTGCGAGCCTTCGCCAAGCACGGCGCTGCGCCCTCGATGGCCGAACTCGCTAGCGCAGCATCGCCTTTCGAGTCACCAGTGGAGGAGATTTTGACTCGACTACATGCCTCGGACGTGATCCGGCTCGGCACCAGTGGACTCATCGAGGTCGCCTACCCGTTCTCCGCTGTTCCGACTCGCCACCGGGTCCGCCTCGCCCATGGCGGCGAGGCATATTCGATGTGCGCGGTCGACGCTCTCGGGATCGCCTTCATGCTCGACACCGACACGGTGATCGAGTCCTCGGACCCCGTTAACGGCAATCCCATCACGATCACTGTCGAGCGCGGCGAGCCGATCGGGCAGCCCAGCACCGCAGTGGTCTTCGTCGGCGTCCGATCCGGAACGGGCCCCTCGGCCGACACCTGCTGCGACTACCTCAACTTCTTCACCGATCGCCCATCCACCCACGCGTGGGCGGATCTGAATCCCCACGTGGTGGGCGGAATTCTGGGACTCTCCGAGGCCGCGCGTCTCGGCCAAACCATCTTCCGCGGCTTGCTCAACAGCTGACGACACATGAAACCGCATCGGAGTACGGGCCAACGCCAACCAGGCGCTAGAGCTTCAGCGTGACCTTTTCGCCTCGGCTGATCGATTCGGCCACGGTGGTGAGGGCAGGTTCTACGAGGGCGGTGCCGAGCTTCCTCTGCAGCGCCCGCTTCACAGCGTCGACCGATTGGCCCTTGTGCTGCCGGAAGACCGCATCGATGTCGCTCTGCATATTCTTCGCGACTTGCTTGGTGACGTTCTTCTCGAAGTTCGGATCCATCTTGAACCCTGCCATCGTGCTTCTCCTGCCCACGCGGTCCGACGTCGGGATCGTAGCGGCGGTCCCGACACCGAAGGTTACAACTCCGCCCCGAGGCATCCAAGCAACCCTGAACCGAATCAAAACCGAAGGCGTGCACCACCGTCACCGCCTACGGGTAGAAGGAAGTTGGGCTCGTTCGGCGATGTATTCGGTCCAGTCGCGGGCGGCGAGTGTGGCCCAGGCGGCGGCGTTGTTGTTGGTGATCCCGATGAGCTCGGCCAGGACGGGTGCGGGCATGTCGCCGGCGAGTTGGAAGAGAGTGGCTTTGCGGTTCTCGTAGGGTTTGATGCCGATGGCGACGAGCTGGGACCGGATGTTTTCGGTGGCAAGGTGGCGGCCGGGGTTACCGCCAGGAAACAGCCATCCGGTCTCGCGGGAGGCGTAGAGGCTCTTGCCTCGGTGCTCGAGGTGTTCGCGAATCAGATCGTCGAGGACGGGAGGCATCTGAATTGGAATCGAGCTGAAGGTGACGTGCACGGCCCGGTCATCGGTGATGGTGACCTGACTCGTTCGCATCGCCACAATGCGCGAAAGGGATTGAGCGAAAAGCAGAGTGAGCAGACCGCCAATGCGGGTGTAGCGGCGCAAGGTCGAGTCGTGCAACAGACGCTCGACGGCCGCCCAGCGCTGCGCATCGGACACAGTCACTGCCGGCGGCGGCCGCGGGACATCGGGAACGGTCAGCTTAGTGTTGATCCGGGAGTCGCGCAGCCAGACCACGAAGGCGTATTCGTGGCCAAGTGTCCTGCCGACGTGCGCCTGGTAGCGCTCCAACAGATCCCGGGTCGCGGTGGCCGCACTGGCGTCGTGAGCGGCGAGGAAGGCCACTAACTCGATAGCGACGCGGATACGTCGGCGACACGCGTCGGCCATGGTTTTGGTCAATCGGTCTTCGCGGGCGGCTTTGCGCATCTGCCGCAGCACATGCCAGTGAGCGAACCGGCGAATCAGGGCGGCGTCCTCGAAGGGCAGTTGGGCTACGACGTTCTCGATCCAGGGCAGCATCCTTTCGATTCGGATCTCGATCTGATCCAGGACGCCGACCGCGACGAGCAGGCTGCGCAGGTAGTCGTGGGATCGATCCGAGGGCAGGGCGCGGAAGGTGTCGTGGCTGATCTCGAGCGCGCCGCACGCCATTTGGCCTAGCAGTTGCGGACCGATACCGGGTTTCTTGCGCAGCCACCACAGTCCGGTCTGCGGGCGTTCGGAGTTCACCAATTCGTCGAACACCGGACGCAACCGGCGATGGATTTGACCGGTCGCTGGGTCGGTTAGCAGGTCGGTGAGCCGTTCGCGCAGGAAGCAGCGAGCGCACCGACTGTCGCCGTACGGGTGTTCCTCGCGGCCGCAGTCACGGCACGCGAAGATCGACTCGACACCGGCACACGACGCGCAGACGACGATCTCGCCGCGCAGCCATGCCAGCGGCCGCACGACGGCACACTGCGGGCAGGCTTCGGGGTGGTAGTGCCGTCGCCGGCGACAGCCGATGCAGATCCTCCGCCCATGCGCGAGTCGACTCAAGCCGTTGGTGCTTCCGCACTCCCAGCAGACGCAGTGATTCACCTACTGTCGCCGGGGCGGCGGATCTTGGCGCGGATCGGCCGCAGGTCGCCAATCCCGGGTCCGCTGTCGTTGACCGCGGGCGCCTCGCGGATCTGTTCCTGGGCGAGCTCGAGTAGATCGTTGGGCGTGCACGCCAAGATGTCGCAGAGGGCCGCCAGCAAGTCGAGATTGATCCGTTGCGGCGGTTTCGTCGCAACCCGGTGAACCATCTGTCGGGAGATCTCCACGCCACGCTCGTGCAGCGGCTCGACCAGGTCGGTGGTCGCGAACATGCCGTTCTCCGCCATCAGTTGGCGCAGGTTCCAACGGATTACCGTTCTAGTGCTCATTCCGGCTCCCGGTTGTCGTCGTGGATCCGTAGACGCGACGAAGCGCCGCCTGCAGGGTCTTGGTCTTGAAATCGTTCGACACCGAGGTGTAGATCGCAGTGGTCGAGGCATAGGAGTGCCCGACCTGTTCGGTGACGAACCGTTCCGGGTAGCCGAACTCGATCAGGTGGGTGACATAGGAGTGCCGCAGGCAGTGCAAGGTGAGGTCTTTCGGCAGACCGGCCTGCCCCCGCAAGAACGCGAACCGCTTGTCCATCGTCTTCGTTGACACCCGCTGCTGGCGTTCGGTCAGCCACAGCTCCTCACGCGGTCCGGGACTCAACAGCGGCCGGGCCTGCTCGACCCACTGGCGCAGTCCGTCGATCACCCAGTCGAACTCCGGGACGGCCAACACGGTGCGACGCCGCGGGTTGCTGCCGCGGCTGGACTTCGCGTAACGGACGTGGACGGCACCGAACGTTCCCCACGCCGGCATCCGCGGGTTCGGACGCAGATCGACGACGTCCAGGAAGCACAGTTCCCGGCGGCGTAACCCGAATGCGTAGGCCGTCTTGATCATCTGTGCGTCTCGCAGCGCCGCTAACGCGCCCTTGCGACCCGACCGCGCGACCGTCTCGACGCGGTCATCGAGAAAGCCGAACAAGGTTTCCACCTCGTCGTAGGAGAACGGTCGCCGGGCTGGCTTGCCCTCGTACTCGACCAGATGCGCGGCGGTGTTGTAGTCGTGACAGATCTGCGACGGGATCCTGCCGAACCGTTGCTCGCACTGGGAGGTCCAGCCGTAGCGGCCGTCGAGAAGGTAGTCGCAGAACATCCGCAACGTCAGGTGATAGCCGCGGATCGTGGACGGCGCTAGACGATCGGTGCCGGACATCAAACTGGCAGTGAAGTCCTCGACGTCACCGGCCGTCCAGTCCCAGGGCAGCGATTCGGCGAACGCAGTGAACCTTCGCAGCAAGGCGATCCGCGGTTCGATCGTGGCGTCAGCCAGCAGTCTCGACTTCTGTTGGCGCCCCCATCCTGAAAGCATCGCCTCGAACACCGCCGCCGGCTCATTCAGATGCACCACACCAGGCGCCAGAACCAAGTGAGCCGAACCCGGAACACTCACTCCGACCTCCACTGCGGACGTAAACTTAAAGTGGACATTGACAACGGAAAGTTACCACGTCCCCGACGCTATTGATTCACCAGGCCAAACGGAAACGTGACTAAAGTGCCCACGAGGAACCCACCCCGATGCACCACCAGGCTCCGTCCACTCTGAGTTGATTCGCGGCAGTCTTTTCCTGAGTGCAAGAGGTGTGTGGTCTGTCGGTGGGCTGTGGAAGGGGGGTCAAGGCAGAGAGGTGGAGGGGGCTGTGCGGTGGTGGCGAGAGGAGCGGGCGGCGGTGTGGTGAGGGTAGCGGCGGTAGTGCGGCAGGAGCGACGGAAAAAATTGAGGGATGACGAATGTGGCTGTGGTGGTGGCCCGGTCGGCCTGTCGGCTCTTAGGGTCCCGACCATGACAGCACCACGGATATCGAAGGTTGAGGCCCGGAAGCGGGCGCATGAGGCGACCCGGCGCGCCAACGAGGCTCGCGCCGCGCGGGACAAGGCGAACATCGACGACGCCGCGGACTTTCTCGTGGCGGTCGGCAAGATCGCCGAGGTCGAGTCCTGGAAGAAGGAGCGCCTGGCTCAGCTGCGCGCGCAGGTCGACGCGGAAGCCGCGAAGCGGGTGGCTGTCCATCGGGCCAAAGCCGGCGCGGCGATCGCACGCATGCAGGGCCGCGGTGAGACGCTGACGACGATCGCCGCGCGGACAGACGTGGGGATCGGAGTTGTTCGCACCATGGCGCGGCATGCTCCGAAACCCGAGAACCCCTCGGCCGGGGGCGGTTCGCATGCACTAGGCGGGGGTGGTGTGGATGGCGGGCCGTTGAAGGCTGCTGGCCCCTACTCCGGCGAGCCGCCGGCCGATGCCGTCTCGGCGTGAATGGTGCGGGCGTTGCGCCGTGGTGAGGCGAGGTCGACGGTGCACGGGGGGAGCGCGCCCCGGTGGCGCCGGTCGGCCCGTGCGCCTGGCGTGATGTCGACCGGCCGCTCCGCCGGCCGCGCCGCGGCCGCGCTAGCCGGTTGCGCATCATGCGGCGAGAGGCGTTCGTTGATTGCGTCGCAGGGTATCTGGGCATCGCGGCTCCGGTCGCTCGGTATGCGGCGGTTGCATGACCGCACAGCGGTGCGGCTCGGGAGTGCGTTCACAGCACCGGGGGAGCGGGCCGCGGTCGACGCTCTGAATGTCGGTGTCGACGGCTAGGTTCATCGGCCATGAGAAGCGCAGGGAAGCTGATCGTTGATCGGCGTGTGCACGCTGCTGAGATCGCGCGCTTTCACAGCCATGTCGTCTGTGGGCCAACGGCTTCGGACTGCAACATTTGGACCGGGGCGATCGGCGCCGATGGCTACGGTCGCTTTTACCTCACTCGAGCGGGCTCGGGTCTGTGCGTTCGTCCGCACCGTTACGCGTTGGCCATCGTGTCCGGTGTGGTGGCCGCTGGGGTGCTTGGGCTCCACGAGTGCGACAACCCAGTGTGCGTCAAGGTCGCGGCGGTGACAGATCCCCGCCAGCACGTCGTGTCGGGGTCGCAGGGCGACAACATGGAACGCATGGCGCGGATGCGCCGTGGCGGCGGCCGATATGCGGTGCGACGCTTCGATAGTCGCGGCGTTCGTAGGCAACGCTCGGTGGCGCTGCGCGAAGCGGTGCGCCACGGTTGGGATGCCGCTGCGGTGCAGGCGGCCCTGCTGGGCGACCAAGCCACGCTGTGGTGAGGTCGGCCAGAGCTCGTCGAGGTCCGGTGAAACATGTCGCCGGGTGTGCCGAGCTGGGTGGTGTGGGGCACGGTGTCGCAGCGCCGGGCTGGAGGGCTGGAGGGGGTGTGCGGCGGTGATGTCGCGCGTCGGCGCTTAGCCTCGCTGCAGGAGCACCGCGTCGCGCGGCGGTGCCGCAGTGGCGGCGTCGAACCACACGGGCATCGCAGCGACTTCGGCTGTGCGCGCCCAGCAGTTGCGGTGCTGCCCGCTGTCCAGCACGGCCGAGCCGGATCGTTTGACGACGTACTTGATGTGTTCTCGCGCGTGGACGAGTGAGCGCGCCAGGCGACGATCAGCATCGGCTAGGCCGGCGATGCGTGGATCGTCGAGACTCGCGTGTTCGATGACGACGGGATCGGCCGTTGCCGGGAAGGGCGCAAGGAAGTTCTGGACCGTGGCCAGCACGATGGTCCACGCCCTCGTGTACGTGACAGCTCTGGCGGCGGCCAACCATGGCGGGGTCGCCGAACAGCTCGCGGTAGCCGTCCTGCCCGGGATCGGTGCCCAGGACTGCCTTCAGCTGTGCTAGCTCCATCGGGCAGTTGGATGGCCCGCCCATCTCTGGCCATCGCACTCCCATGCCGTGGGGGTTAGGGCAGCTCGTCGACCCTGAGGAGGTAGTAGGCCATGCGGACGTCGGTGGGTTAGGGCGCCAGCAGCGTGGAGCGGCGCGTGAACTGTGCCGGGCCGCCAACCTCGAACGCCAGCACGTCTACTCCGAAGTATTGCCCGACCAGCATGGGGTCGTCGTATCCCAAATCTCCATGCACGCTCTGCAAGTACTCCATGGCCTTCTCGCATGCGAGTCTGGCGGCGTTGTCGGCGGTCTCGGCGATGGCCGTCGCCTCCACGGCGGTCCGAACGTTGGCGAGGAAGACGGTTGTCATTCCGGGGGTCCTTAAGACGCGAGTGCGTGGATGGGGCTGGCGGCGGCGAAGACGGTCTTGAGGTCGCGGCGGGCGTCGAGTTCGGAGTAGGGCTCAATGGTGGCCACGCCGACGACGCGGGGCCGTGCCTCGGCGAGGGAGAGGAGCTCGAACGCCGTGTGAGTGGCGCTGAGCTGAGTGGGTCGGTGGTAGTAGTCCGAGATCACCAGGTACGCGTGCAGGGCGGCCTGGGCGGCTTCTGGGGTGTCGTGCTGCGTGCTTACGTCGCGGCCGTGCTCGTCGATGGTCAACGTGTACATGGGTGGCTCCTGTCGGCTCTGTGGCGGGGTCTTATGCGGCGGCGGTGGCGTGGGCGAGGGCCCTGATCCGATCGGGCCGGAAACCTGACCAGTGGTCGTCGCCGGCCACCACCACGGGGGCCTGGAGGTAGCCGAGGGCCATCACGAAGTCACGGGCTTCGGGGTCGGTGCTGATGTCCACGACGTCGTAGGCGATGCCCCGCTTGCCGAGCGCCTTGTAAGTGGCGTTGCATTGGACGCAGGCGGGCTTGGTGTAGACGGTGACCGTGGCGGTGGTGCTCATTTCGCGCTCCTTAATCGTCGGTATTGCGGGTTCTTTCTGTAGCTTCGATTCTAATTGCTGAACGTTAATTCGGCAACGCATAGAGCATACTAGAGCGCCCACTTTCGGCGGTGACTAGACCTTATTGGCGAACGCTATTAATGGCACTAGGACCCCTTCTGTTTTCGCACTAGGAACCATTCTTGCAATTCTCTATTATTGGCGTTTGTTCTTTACCCGAACGGACGAAAGGCCCCGGGAGCCCAGCTACTCCCGGGGCCTTCGTCGGCCGCTAGTCCTCTTTGCAAGCCTGTCGGTACACGGTGTCGGCTTTGCGTTTGCTGAGGATCACCTGCTCGATGTCGCTGAGGGGGTACCCGCAGACCTCAGAAAGCCAGGTCAGATACTTTTTCGTGATCTCTTGGGGTGCGCGCCAGGCGTCTTTGGCCGTCCGGGCCTCAGTTGTGGCGAGCACCATTCCGAGCAGGATCACCAGCGCGCGGCCGTCGCCGGTGGCCGGCAGCTTGGCGACGGCCATCTTCGCGGTCTCGTTATCGGCCAGGCCGAGCAGCTCGGGCGCGAGCTTCTGGCCGTGGTAGTCGTTGAACAAATCGGGCCGGTTGACAATCACATCAGCGAGGTAGAGGGCCGCGCCCTTCGGTGCGGTCTTGCGGGACAGCAGCTTGTCGCGCACCCACTCGCGGCGCACGATCGCCGCCGCTTCGCCGAGCTTGTTCAAGGCAATGAGCTTGCGGCGTTCCGCGCGTTCCTTCTCGGCCTCTTCCTGGCGAGCCCGCTCGCGGTCGGCTGCACCGTCAGGGTCGCTGGCATCGGCGAGGCGGTCGGCGTCGAAGCCGTACTGGCGAGCCGCCCAGTCGGGCATGGTGACCCCCGGCGCCGCGCGGGTTGCAGCAGTAGTACTCCGGGCTCCACGCGGTGGTCTCGGTAACGGTTCGGATGTGCCGGTAGCCCTCGGCCGGTTCCAGGGTGGGATCGTCGGCGGTCTCGAAGTCGATGTCGTGCTCATCTACCGGTTCGCCGGTCTCAACGTCGAGGAACACTTCTTCGCTTTCGAGGACGACTGCCCAGTGCTGGGGGGTCCATCGCGGCGATCGTCTCGTCGGTCAGGGTCTTACCCTCCGCGTCCCGCAGGTAGTTGGTCGGGATGTAGGCCTTGTCGGACCAGCCTGGGCGGCGATCCAGCACCGTGTAGCCCTTCGCTGTGAACCCTGCTGCTTTCTCCTCGTAGCGGCGTCGGTCTTCGCGCTCGGCACGCAGTTGAGCGACGCGGTGGTCGAACTGGTCGGTGCCGGCCACCTTGATCAACTCGGCCTGGGCCGCGTCGTCGCCGTCGAACTCGACAAAGCTGGTGGCCTCCACCAGGTTGAGCTGCCCGGTGTCCAGAGCGCTCATGGCCTTCTCGGACTCGATGGCGACCTTGGCTGCGGCGACGGCGTCCTTCGTGGTGGACAGTCCTTTGGCCACCTTGGTGAGCGACACCCCGTCTAGCAGCAGCTGGTTGATACCCCGAGCGCGCTCGGCTTCGGTGAGCGGTGCGCGGTGATCATTGGCCACGATCTGTTCGATGACACGCTGGGCGCGAACGCCGGTGTCGGTGCCGTCGAGGGTGCGTACGTACACCGGCACTGAGGTCAAGCCGACCTGGCGGGCCGCCTGGATGCGGCGCTGTCCCTCGCGCACGAAGGGCTTGTCCTGCCCGTCGATCCGCACCGCAAGCACGGGGACGAGGACTCCGTGTTCCTCAATGGAGGCGAGGAACTCGCGATCCAGTCGGGGGTCCAGTCGAACGTTGTCTTCGATCTCAATGTCGTTGGGGTGCAGGTGAAGAAGCTCGGGGGTGGCGATGGTGGTCATCGGGGGGTTCCTTTCTCAGTCGGTCGAACCTGTTGCCTATAGGCTACACCATGATGTAGCCTATAGGCAACACATTTGTTTGATGAGAAGGGTCGATTCCCGATGAGTGTGAGCCTCGACCAGCTCCCCGGCTTCGCTGAAACCGACTGCGGCTCAACGGTGGTGATGAGCTACGGCATGGGCGTCGATTCCACCGCGATCCTGCTCCGCTGGCTTACCGACCCGTCCAGCCGAGACTTCGACCTGCAAGACCTCATCGTCGTCACGGCCGACACCGGGGGAGAGTTCGAACAGACGATCAGCGACGTCGAGGAAGTCGTGCTTCCCGAATTGCGTCGTCATCGGGTTCGTTTCATCCAGGTCGGCCGATCGAAGCGCAAGACCACCGCAAACGGGGATGGCGTCGCGGTCCTGCAGGACTCCATCGAGCCCACGCGCTTGTACAGCGCCGCCTACACATTGGCAGACGAAATGCTTTCGGCCGGAACGGTTCCGCAGATCGGCGGCACGCGCATGTGTTCCATCCACGCCAAAGGCAATTGCCTGGATCCCATCATCGCTGCGGTGACGGCCGGACGTCGCTATCGCCACGTCGTGGGATTCGAAAGTCATGAGGGCGCCCGGGCCGTCAAGGACGCGCTGTTCAACACCGACCGCCGCACCGGCTGGTACCCGCTGCGCGACTGGGGTTGGGATAGAACACGCTGCTCCGATTTCATTGCCGAGATCACTGGGCGCCGCTGGTCGAAGTCAGCGTGCGGATACTGCCCGTTCGCGATGCGCACCGAAGCCGGGCGAAGCAGCGTTGTCCAACGGTGGCGCCGCGAACCAGAGAAGGGTGCTCAAGCCCTGTTCCTCGAGCACGTCGCGCGCAGCCTCAACGAACGCCAAACCCTCATCGAGGGCAGCTCTGCGGCAGACTTGGTGGCCTCCGCCGGGTTGACCCAGGTGCGGGCCCGCTTCGACGCGATGCTCGACGAGTGTGAACACGCCGTTTACGAGGTCCGCCGGCTCACCCGCAGGTCCTCCAGCCGGGCCCAAGGCCGCGGTATCACTGCGCGCTCGGTGCGGGCCGTGGCTCGTGGCTCGCGCAGGCAGATGGACGAGGAGCTTGGCAGCCACGCCGGTGAGCGACAAATCGGTGCGGATGGGATCGTGCGCCAGGTCCTGCGTGAGAGGGACGATCAGCTTCCGGCGTTGCAACACTTCTTCGTCGTGTGCCCGGCCGTAGTGGACAGCAAGCAACGACCGGGTTTCGAAGCGTGGTGGCAGGAGGCGACGACCGATGCTGTGCTGTTCTGAGTACACCCACGTCCACCCCGCCGGTGTAGCCTTTGGGCAACGCCAAAAGGGGATGGGCATGGAGGCGACACCCTCCGATGACGGTTCGCTCATCCTCGCCGCACTCGGTGCGGCCATCCGCGAACACCGCACCGCCGCCGGCCTGACGCAGGCCCAGCTTGCCGAGCGTGCGGGCATCGGCCGTCCCCACCTCAATCACATTGAGGGCGGCCGCAAGAGCCCGACCGTAGTGGTGCTGGTCCATCTGGCCCGCGGCCTTGGCGTCGACCCGCGGTCCTGCTGCAGACGCAGCCGCTCAGCGAGGCGACACACTGAGGCTGCGCGCCGCCTCGATGCGTTGTATCAGTGCGGCGGCCTCGGCGTGGTCGGCACGCCCAGCTTCGTCGGTGCCCGTCCGAATGAGTGCCACCAGGTCGCCATCGGCCCGCAGCTCGTAGCGCGGTGCCTGCGGCAACTCATCGATCCGCGCGTCATGCATGGCGTCGAGTGTGGCGGCCAGGACGGCCGTCACCGCGTTTTCGTGGCCCTCTGCGGTGTCGATGATCGTGTCGACGCGGCCGTCGATTATCATCGCCAGTGACCAAAGAACGGTCATTGTGCTGTCTCCCTTGCGTCGGTGTCCTGGGCCCGATTGTGAGCGGCTGAACGCCAAAAGCCGGGCCTGCCCTCCACGGTTGTGGATAAACAGACCCGGCTCGGCGCGGCTGTGGATAACTGCTAGCCGTTCGGCGGCGCGTAGTCCCGTTCGCGGGGATCTGCGGCGAAGTCCGGGCCGTCAAGGAAGACCTGCACCCCGGTGCGATGGGCCGTGGTCAACAGTTCCACGGCGCTGATACCACCAGCCTGATCGAGGATCTGGAACGTGACTGGTCCCATGTGCAGGTCGAGCCAGCGGAGTTGGCGTGCGCGGTCCCGCGACAGCTCCTGTCGGGGCACGACCGCATAGGCAGGTCGGCGCATCCAGTCGATGGCCACGGTCGGCAATGCGAAGGGCTCGGCCGTCGCCGGGCGGGCGCCGGGATCTGTCGGGGGATGAGCGTCATCGCCGATCGTGCCGCGCAGAACCCCTCCAGTACGCCCTGCACGGCCTGCGCTGACAGCATCGTCATGAGCAGTCCACCCCATTGCAGCCGTAGACGGGCGTTGGGGGAGCAGGCGTGATTTACGGCGATGTCGCCGTTCTGCTCACCCTGTACTCGGACGATCGTGTGGCTCACCAATGCGGCGGGGGTCACATGGGCTTCGGCGGAACGAGATTTCATCAGACTGCCTTTCAGTGGATGTTGCTTATAAGCAACAGTCTATCGTGAAAAGCACTGTCTAGCAACACTTTTAATGACCTTTCATGCGTGTCACTTCACGCCAAACACCCTCCGTGTCAGGGCCTTTCGTTTCTCGACCACCGGGTACGCCGCCGCGTCGAGCAAAGGGGGAGAATCTCTGAACAGAGTGGCGCGGCGCTGGCGCCCCCGCTGGAGACGGGCCTGCATGCAAGCTGCCCCTCCTCACCCGCACGCCGGCCACAGCCACAGCCGACGCAAGTTCCTTCAGCCGGCGGTCCTGGACTCAGCTGACCGGGAGTGCCGAGCTGTTCTGGACGCGAAGCTGCCTGGTGGTGGACTTGGCTTCCTGCAGGAAAGCCCTGTATGCAAACGCGCCCTGCACTTCCCGAGAATGGGGTGGGCCGCGAATGTGCCTCTGGTGGTGGACTCCGCCGCGGCGCTCTCCGTAGCGTCCCAGCCATGACCACACCGGGACCAGCGAGTCTGCAGAGCGCCGAAAGCGACTTGCAGATCGCATTATCCGAAGCCGACCCGCACCGGCAGGGTGAGTACGCCAGATCGGCCGCCGACACCGCCGCAGAAGTGGCCTTGGACAACGCAGTGAGCCGCGCCGATCGCGAACGGGCAGTGGCGCTGACGCAAGAGGCCATGACCCTGACCGCCCGCAGCCTGCTGCGCGAGTCTCGAGCGATCCTCGTGGAGGCTCGCAACAACACCGATCCACAACGCCGGCGCGAGCTGGCTCGGACGGCAGTGAGTAAGGCCCGCCAAGCGACGCGCCATCGCGACATTTCCGACGACGAACGAGCCGCAGCACGTCAAGTGATTGGTTACGGGCGGATGCTCGACAGGACTGTCGAAGCTTCTGCGCGTCGGCAGCACGTCGAGCCCGAGCGTAACGAGCCGGGCATTGCAATCTGAGCACTTTGACAATGCGCGGAGAATTCTGGCGCGGTCCATGGACCAGCTCAGCGCGAGCTCGCGGCGCTGCTGATAGCTTGAGGCCACGCTCGGCGTATGTTTGGCCCGGTACGCGCTACCGTCTTAGCCGACAGAAGGAGCCGACCACGTGAAGTTGACGACCGTATTGGCCACGACCGCGGCGGTCGCCGGTGCCGTCTTGAGTGCACCAATCGCACACGCGGACAACCCATCTCCGACCCTGGTGCCGTTGGGGCAGTCCGCCGAGTTGGTTCACGGTCCGGTCGTGCAAGCGTGGACGGTCAAGGATCTCAAGCCTAGTAGCGACGTCATCCCCTACCCAGTGCGTGGCGTGCTGTGGGAGGCCACCGCCACCGACACCGCCATCGCGGGTTCGGTCACCCCGATCGTGTCCAACTTCAACGCCCGCGCCCGCAACGGAGACACCTACCGCGTCCTCTTCGGCGCGGCCACGCCTCAGGGCGTCAATCCCGCCACCCTCGCCCAGGGGCAGCACACTACCGGCACGCTGTACTTCGACGTCACGGGCGCTCAGCCTGACAGCCTGGTCTACAACGACGGCGCTCGTGACCTTGCGATCTGGGTAACCCTGCCGCACCGCCAGCAGGGAGTTCCCCCTCCTATCGCCCCGGCCCGGTCTTGAACCCGGGCCGTTCACAGGACATGGCACCCGCTGAAGCGGCGGAATCGCCGGAGGGTGAAACACCCATCGCACCGGCACCCGCGAGTAATCCGGAAAGTCCCTTGCCAACAACTAGTTTCGGTACCCCGCTGCCCGGTAGCGCGGGGACTCCGTTGCCTCCTGCGGAGGGCACCACCCCCGGGGTGGCTCCGACTCCGGCAACCACACCCGGCACCGCCGCAGGAACGCCCGTGCCGACTGGGCCGCCAGCACCGGCTGTTGCGCCGGCAGTGCCCACCACGGTGCCCGCTGGCAGCGCTGGCACACCTCTGTCGCCGGCTACGGTCCCGCCAGCCGCGCCGTCCGCGAGTGAGGCCGCGCCCGTCTCGCCAGTCACGACGACGCCTGTGCCAGTGCCCTGACGTGTCAGAAGCCGCGGCGATGCCTTAGGGCACATGAGGGGCCTGCGTAACCTCGGTGTGGTGGAGAACGGCAGAACTAGGGGCCTGCGCCGGCAGGCTCCGGTGCCGATGCTGGCTACCCTGGGCCGCCCGCCCACCGGGGATGATTTTGCTGTTGAAGTGAAGTACGACGGGCAGCGCGGCCTGGTGGTCCTCGACGACGACGGACTTGCTGTCTTTACTCACAATGGCGCGGAGGTGTCGCGGACTTTCCCTGAACTTGCCGGGATCCGCGGCGCGGTCGGCGGTCGCCGCGTCATCTTGGACGGCGAAATCGTCGCGGTCGGCAGCGACGGGCGACCGTCATTCATTCGGCTACAGCGCCGGTGGCCGCAACAGCGACGACCCAGCGCGGAGTTGGTCCGCGAGATGCCTACGCGCTTCTTAGCCTTCGATGTCCTGGCCATCGATGGTGTCGATGTCACCGGCGAACCCTACGGCCGCCGCCGGGAAATCCTCGATGCGGTCATGGTCGTTGATCAGTCGCCGGCCATGACCGTTCCCCGGCACTGGGTGGATGTGCCGCCGGCCGACATGCTCGAAGTGTGCGCGGCCAACGCGATGGAAGGCATCGTCGCCAAGCACCTGGACTCACCGTACCGACCCGGCCGATCCCCACTGTGGGTGAAAACGATGGTGCGCGCTACCGCTGAGCTGGCGATCGTAGGACACATCGACACACGCTCGGCGGGCGGAAGTGTCGGCACGCTGCTGGTGGCCGGATACGACGACAGCGGCGATCTGCTGCTCGTCGGCCAAGTCGGCACCGGGATGAGCCAGCGTGAGCGGCGAAGGCTGTTTGAGCTACTCGATCCCATCGAGATTTCGCACCCGCCGGTGAGTAACCCGGCGGCGGTCGCTGGCGTGCGATGGGTGGCTCCGCGATACGTCGGCGAGATCGCCTATCGCGAGTACACGCCGGGCCGCTGGCTGCGTCACCCGTCGTGGAAGGGACTCCGCGATGTCGCGAGTTCCAGCGCGCGGGTGCCGACTGCGGCCTGAGCCACCGTGCTTTCGCACTGCCAGCCGGGGCATGCACGGTCACCAGTAAGGCGGTAACCGCTCTAGGTAGGAATGGTCTTGGCGCATAGTCCTTCTGGCGTTTTCTGCGGCCATACTGTGGTCCCAATTCTTGATGCGGGCTTCGAGCCATGACCGCCAATCGGAGTTCACGCCGCCAGCGCATAGGGCCGCCATGTATGAGGCGGTGAGCATGTCGCGCTGCACCATAAATGTCGACAACGATTGTCGGGCAGTCTGATCATTCATGGCGTCGCTGCGCGTGATAAGCGCAATAGCGTCGATAACGGACGGCGAGGTGGCGACTCGTGCGGCTACCGGCATGGACGCGCCGAGTTTCGCAGAGGTGGCATGTTGGGCTAGCGACATCGTACGGTGCTCAATAAGTGCTGCGCGGGCGTCGTCAAACCAACTGTCCAGTGCTGCTCGCCATCCCGGAGAGTGTCCGGGTTCCCAGGCCGCTGAAGGCATCTCGTTGATTGCCGTCACGACTGCCGCGTGGACGCCGTACGGGTCGGCACCGGTCACCAGACCAGCGAGAACGCTGCTGTGTGCGGTGTTCTGGCGCCACCGGTGATCGAGCTCCCCGTCGCGAGCTTTGCAACGCTTGCCGCAGGACCTCGCCGTAATACAAGCGGAAGTTTATCTGGCCGAGTTCCGCACTCGGGTTCGGGAACGGATAGGTCATCGCGGGAAGCACCTCCGTGAAAACATCGACTTAACAACATATTTCGTCACTATGGCGGCAACGGATCGCCGTTGGGTCTAGAGGTCGCTAAGGGGAAGGGAGTAGTAATCGTCATAGTGGCGGTCCAGGTAACGGAATGCCGCAGCGATTTCGCCACTGTCGAGGCTCACCCGCAGGGCAGTGCTCACGCCACCCCATATTGCGCCGAGCCCCACTGGGTGACCTACGGCGCTTTGAAGAACCTTGTGGAAATGCGCGAGTGCGCGCATGCACAGTTTGGGATCGGTGCGCCACGCCCAGGCCAACAGGCGGCCCATTGGGTCTCCGGCGTGAGCGAGTTTGCCTTCGTACCACTCTGATTCGGCGATTGCAGCAGCTTCCTGTTCGGCCAGCGCAGAGATCATGGCGATTCTCAGGAGTGGATCATCAAGCACTGGCGCGTCTGGCGGAAAGATGTGCGCGACTACGGCAGAACCCTTCACGACGTGAGTCGTTAAGCCGTCGCCGGCATCTGCAATCAGAGAGTTGAACCCGTTCCGCGCCTCGCTCACCGAGCGCATGCGGCTAGGGCTGATGTTGACCATGCCGCAACGATGTCAGGATGCGCCGTAAATCACGCCTAAATACACGCCGCTTAGGGCGCGCCGCTGAGTTCTGCGCGGCCCTCCACCGCGGCGTGCCATATGTGCGCTCTCGAACCGAACGCACGATCGGTCATTGGACCACCGCCGCCGGAGAGCTCGCCGGTGCGCGTCTCCGAGGAGCTCAGCGAGGTAGCACTCGCGGTGCCCGTGAGGGACGGAGCGGCGCAGCCAAGGCTCGGCGTCGTCGAGCGCTTCCGCGGACGGGTCTAGGTGTCTAGGCGTACCAAGACTTCATGGTCGGGTGGGCGGTGATCGCAAGTAAGTGAGGTGATGTCGGCCGTCTGTAATCATCTGATTGCAGACCCGAAGCGGGCTTGCCAGCCAGGCGCGCGATAGGCCCACAGCGAGGCAATGAGGACGGGCCCAATCGTCCCATTGCGAATCGACGGCGATCGGTCGATCGAGCAGCGGCGCTGACCGTGAGAGAGCGGTCGCCGCCTCGACGTCATCGAGCAGGCCCGCGGCCCACGGCATCTGACAGAGCGCGTGCAGAACGATCCGTCGATACTCGGGATCGCCCGTCAGATAGGCGTGTTTGTGGGCCGCAGCGCTGTAATGGCGGTCGCTGCCGAGGTGGGCGCGTAGCCGGCGCTCCAGTTGCTTGTAGGGGTGGCTCGGGCCCGCGTTCTTGCCCAGGCCGGGCGGCCAGGGCAGCGAGCCCAGTCGGCGGATCACAAATCGGTGGGCCATCGTCTTCTTCGACCTTTACCGGACTTCTCGGTACTCGACTGGATCGTCGATGTTCACCTGCTGGCTGCGCACCTCACCATTCCCAGGTCGTGAGCGCCTGGGCCACCTTCCTTGGCCAGCGAATAGGAGACTCGTCGAGGGGATAGTCCTTGGAGTACACAGGGTCGTCACCTGGATCAAACAAGTGCTTGAAGCCCTCACGGTCAAGCAGTAGGTACATGGGTCGGACTTCGCCGTCGTCGCATCGGAGTGCGAGATAAGCGCGCCCCTTGGCCACACTCGCGTCGATTGCGATGGCGTTGGGGTATTCACGCTGGAGTGCTGCGGTGATCGATAGGCGCGGCCGAGCGCGGGTTTCAGTTCCAGGAATCGCATCCCATCCCATTGTGACCCCTTCTTACGATCAACTCGACGCCAGCCAGCCGGCCGGTGTCGGCGTCGTCTGAAAACTGACCCCGTGTCGACGCCCGAATTTTGACCCCCTTCGTCTGAGTCTCGGCTTGTGAGCCGAGAGGAGAAGGAGTTGTTGTCAGTGGAGGACTGGGCTGAGATCCGCAGATTGCATCGAGCGGAGGCGTTACCGATCAAGCTGATCGCCAGGACGTTGAAGATCTCGCGGAATACGGTGCGCACGGCGTTGGCCAGTGAGGGGCCGCCGAAGTACGAGCGCAAGCCGATGGGGTCGGCGGTGGATGAGTTCGATGCCGCGATCCGTGTTCAACTCACCGTGGTGCCGACGATGCCGGCCTCGGTGATCGCTGAGCGGGTCGGGTGGACGCGCGGGATGACGGTGTTCAACGAACGGGTGCGCGAGTTGCGTCCGGCGTATCTGCCGCCGGACCCGACGGGGCGCACGATCTATGACGCTGGTGACATCGCGCAGTGCGACTTGTGGTTTCCTCCGACCACGATCCCGGTCGGGTACGGGCAGAGACGTTCACCGACGCAGTTGCCGGTGCTGACGATGGTGCTGGGTTATTCGCGGTGGCTTGCCGCGATCCTGTTGCCGTCGCGGCGTGCCGAGGATCTGTTCACCGGGTGGTGGCAGCTGATCAGCGCCCTGGGCGCGGTGCCACGGACCCTGGTCTGGGACGGCGAGGGCGCGATCGGGCGGTGGCGGTCCGGTCGCACCGAGTTGACCGGGGACTGTCAGGGGGTTCCGCGGGGTGCTGGGCACCAAGGTGGTGGTGCTCAAACCGCGCGAACCGGAACACAAGGGGATCATCGAACGGGCCCATGACTACTTGGAGCGGTCGTTTCTGCCCGGCCGCACCTTCACCGGTCCGGGGGACTTCAACCACCAGCTGGGCGCGTGGCTGCACGTGGTCAACGGGCGGCGGCGCCGGGTGCTGGGGTGTGCACCCACGGATCGGATCGGCGCGGACCGCCAGGCGATGTTGACCCTGCCGCCGGTGGCGCCGCAGGTGGGCTGGCGTAACTCCACGCGGTTGGCGCGTGATCATTACGTGCGGTTGGACTCCAATGACTACTCCGTGCACCCGCAGTGATCGGGCGCCGCATCGAGGTCACCGCGGATTTGGATTGGGTGCGGGTGTTCTGCGACGGCACGACCGTCGCCGATCACGAACGGGTCTGGGCGTGGCATCAGACCGTCACCGACCCAGAACATCGCGTGGCGGCGAACATGCTGCGCCATAACAGGATCAACGCTCTGCGCCCGGTTGGTGAGCCCACCGACCAGGTGATGGTCGAGCAGCGGCTGCTCAGTGACTACGACGCAGCGTTGGGAATCGATCTGGGCGACGGCGGGCTGGTGTCATGACCACCAAGACCACGACCAAGACCGCGGCCACCTCGTCGAGCCATCGCGATCTGTCCGCCGAGATCGGTTTCCTGACCCGCGCCCTGAAGGCCCCCACGATGCGCGAGGCGGTCACCCGGCTGGCCGAGCGGGCTCGCACCGAGTCCTGGACCCACGAGGAGTTCCTGGTGGCGTGCCTGCAGCGCGAGGTCTCCGCCAGGGAATCTCACGGCGGTGAGGGCCGTATCCGGGCGGCTCGATTCCCGTCACGAAAGTCATTGGAGGAGTTCGACTTCGATCATGCGCGTGGCCTCAAACGAGACCTCGTCGCCCACCTGGGGACCCTGGACTTCGTCATCGCCAAGGACAACGTCGTCTTCCTCGGCCCGCCGGGCACCGGCAAGACCCACCTCGCGATCGGGATTGCGATCCGGGCGTGCCAAGCCGGGCACCGGGTGCTGTTCGCCACCGCGTCGGAATGGGTGGCCCGGCTAGCCGAGGCCCACCACAGCGGCCGGCTGCAACCCGAACTCGTCCGGCTGGGCCGCTACCCGCTGATCGTGGTCGATGAAGTGGGCTACATCCCATTCGAGCCCGAGGCCGCCAACCTGTTCTTCCAGTTGGTGTCGTCCCGATACGAGCGAGCCTCGTTGATCGTCACCTCCAACAAACCGTTCGGCCGGTGGGGTGAAGTGTTCGGCGACGACGTCGTGGCCGCCGCCATGATCGACCGCCTCGTCCACCACGCCGAAGTGATCGCCCTGAAAGGAGACTCCTACCGCATCAAAGACCGAGATCTCGGGCGCGTCCCGGGATCGACCACCGAAGAATGAACACCAAGGGGGTCAATTTTCAACCGTCGTAAAGGGGTCAATTTTCGACCGTCGTTGACAGCCGGCTCGCAGAACCCCGAGGGTGCATGAAACTCGGGATGGTTGATCCTTCCCTGGCACCCAAATTGGGAACCGAGTCAGACCACGGGGACGCGAATGGTCTGTTCGCGACAGATGTCCAGCGAGGCCCGCGCGTCGTCGAGATATGTGTACGCGGTTGCTTGCCCAAAGAACTGCGGGTGCCCAGGAATGCTGATGCAGCCGACGCGCGGCCAGTCCGGGTCGACGCGGTCGGTCGAGACGAGCCGGCGTGCGGGTCGGCCTTCGGATGCCGGCGGCGCAAACGACGACATCGCCAGGAGCCCTGCGGTGGTGGGCAGCATCGTGTAGGCGACTTGCGACACCGCCCAGGCGCGGAGGTCGCCAGCTTCCACCGTGTCATCTACGGTGGCGTCGAGGACCAGCAGCGCCACGCTGATCGGCATGCCAGCGGTGAGGGTGTCGTTCTCATCGAGGTCGGGGGCAAGCCATTCCCCGTCGAAAAGCTCACTGAATGCCTCGGCCTGGTCGCCGTAGAGCGCCAACACCTGTGCCGCCGGCTCATAGCCTAGGCGCAGGAGCAGGAAGTCCACGGAGCCCACAACGACGTCGGGAGCACCAGCGGCGGCGTCGAGTGCAGAGAGCGAGAGTTCCGCGCGCCAGTCAAGACAGCACGACACCGTTCCTGACCAGGAATCGCGGCTCTCGTAATGCATTCGGGGAGCACCGAATTCGAGAAATCCGCGGGCGTCGATGGAGGGCGGGAAGTGATCTGCCCGGGCACGAAGAAAACTACTCATATCCATTGCGGAGTTCATGAATCCTCAGCGGGGTCAAGCTGCGGTCGTGACGGATTAAGAGCACCTCGCGCAGGGATCTCCCAGAGGTTTGAGAGGCGTAAAACCGGTCGATCTCATCTCGGATCTCAGCCGGTAGTTCCGAAAGGTCGGAGGATGCCGTGTGGGATGACCAATCACGTTGCTGTTCAAGCCAGGCCGCGAAGGTGCGCACCCTTTCGGGGTCGACCGCCAGCGACGGCCGATCGATCAGGTCGCTGGGCGGTAGCGCCTGCTCGACGACGACAATCCGGCGCGCCGCGGGCTTTCCGAACTCGTCGATCCACATGTGACACAACAGCCACCAGCGTGGCGCGTAATGCCATTCGCCCCGAGCGTCGGGTTCGACGCCGGGACACCACCCGAAGTGTTCGGTCAACCGCTCGACCGGCCAGTAGATCGGCTCATGCGAGCCCCAGAATGTGAGTTCCACCAGGACCATTGGCGGTGGGACAGTCATGGCGACCCCTTCTATATTCGTCACGGTGACAAAACGTCGTCATTGAGGAAGTCGTTGAGCCACCGACGTATTGAGGCCAGACAGCTGCTGTCGATCGTCCCGGCCACGCTGGCGATCCGTTGCCGGCTGATGGTGCGTGGTTGTTCGGTCATCGCGTAGGTAGGGCGGGGCAGCGCCAGGGTGGGGCCAGTGAGCTGGACGTGCTGCGGCCAGCCGCGGTCAGTGGTTGTGGCGGGAACTACGATGGCCAACTCGGTGACGGCGTCCAAGTAGCCCGACGAGGCGACGATGACCGCGGGCCGGCGCCCCGCTTGTTCGCGGCCCACGGTGGGGTTCAGGTCGACCCACACCACCGAGCCGGGCAGCACGGGAACATTCACTGATTCGCCTCGGTGTCGACGTCGACCGCGGCCCAGTCGGCGGTTTCCGCACGCCAGCTGGCCAGCGCCGGTTCGTCGGCGCTGCGGATGGCCTCGGCCACAGCCGCGATGCGCTTGTGTCGATCGTGCTCGTCCATGAGCTGCTCCAGAAATTTCTGCACCGTGGCGTCTTCTTGTCCTGCGGCGGCACTGATGCGCTCGCGCAACGGCTTGGACACCTTGATCGTCGTGAGTTCCGCCATACGGCTAGTCTATCAGAGGTATCCTTGTTATGGATACTTTTGGTATACCGATAAGCTCCGTTATGGTCAAGTAGGGCGCGGGCATCCGGGCGCTGCCGCCTGCGCTCGCCCGATGCGTCCGTCGTTGTAGCGACCGCGCGTTCGGGGCCGTTAGCAAATGATTGTCGATCGCGATGCGACACTGACCGAGAGCGGCCGCGTGAAGGACCGAAAAGTCTTCAAATCCGAGCCTGACGGCATTCCTCCCGCGGGGCAATTACGTCACTGTGACGGTTCCCGAGTCTCTAAACCTGCTGTGCACCAACACTTTCCACTCTCATGGATAATCTCTATTATCCATGAATGATCCCGCCGTTTTCATCTGATGAATCAACCGGTTGCCGCCGCCCGCCGGTGCGACCGTCGCTTCTATTGACCGAATGCTGCTGTTGGCCAGTGGTATTCGGGTTGACGGCAGGGTGCGAGAGCGGGTGGGTCGTAGCGCGGCCGCTTGATGCCGCAATCAGCGAGATGCGTAGACAGGGTCGTTGATCGCCGACCCATCGAGCAGGTTCATCCGGTCGAGCAACGAGCGACCTCGCGTTCGGTTACGAACTGAGCTGCGAGCGCCTTCTCGTATGCCGTCCTCTCGGAGACATTGTTGGGATCGGGATCGAGGACGGCCCCGAGGCCCGTATTCCTGGGGGCGTATTTCGGTTAGGCCATTCCGTATGGAGCCATCGCCAGGCAGATTGCGACAACAAGCGGCGTCGCGACGGATACCAAGCGCCGGCGAGGTTGCGCGTCCGAACTTCCTCGCTGCGGAAATGCGTTCCGGCCCCGCCGAGTGCTGGCCCCAGGGAGCGATCGGATGCCACTCAGCGCCATCGCTGCGGCGAACGGGCTGGTGATGATGTAGGAGCGCATGCCCAACTCGCTGTTCAACTGGGGCGCGCTATGTCACCTAACGGTCGTGGGCAAGCACGACGGCACCGATCGCACGACGAATACGGCCGAGTCGAATACGGCGGTTTACCGGTAGATAACATCCTATTGCGCTGCCCCCCAATTGTTTTCACCCGACGGTGTCTGTCTGGTCTCGATCCATCTGGCGGTTTTCACAATAGATTTGGCGGAATCCGATGTGTCGCGTGTCGCCCTACTTCGTTTCATTCGGGTGACTGGTGTGCACCTGCTCCAAGTACACCGTACGGCCGTCGACGAAGAACCAGATGCGGGCGGTGCCCTTGATCGTCGGTTTGTGCTGCCAACGCTCATGGACCTTGTCCCCGCGAGTGATCGTGCCGAGCTCGCCGCGCAACGGGTAGTTCGACGGGGTCTTAGCCAGGGGCGTCCGGGTCAAAAGTCCCAGGCCTCGGCCGGATTCCGGATCGTCGCGGCGAGGTCCTGCCACCCCTGCGGGCGTTGGTGGTCGCGAAGCGGATCTCGTACTCCATCTTCTTCGGAGGACGAGGGACGAGCTCGCCGCGCTTGCCGGCCACCGCTACGGCCGCTCCACAAGCTCATCATCGTCAGAGTCCAACCAATCCAGGTCGGCACGGCCGAGACCAGCGGCGATGGCGGTCGCAGTCTCCCGCCACGAGGTCAGCTCCGCGAGCGCCAAGTGCGGTTGGTCGGTGGAGAACGACGCCCGAGCGGCGTCAACGAGGGCTTGAGCGCAGGTGGCCCGGTCCTCCAGGGACAGCGCGAGCATCCACGGAAACGCCCGTGACATCCGCTCGGCGAGCGGACCGTCGTCGTCCACAGCTACGCCGATGAGCTGCGCGGCGAACTCGAGCAGGCGGGCGCGACCCTCCGCGCTGCGACATGAGCACGAGCGCCTCGTCACGGCGGGTCACCGTCACGGGTGGTCCTCAGCCTCGGCGAACACCTCAGCGGAGTGCTTGCTCAGGTCCGCGCGCGTGGAGGCGCGAAGAGCTGTCGTAGTCATGCCGCCATGGTATTCGGAAATGTTCGGAAGTCCAATGTGCAGCCCACGGCCTCCCTAATCTACCGACAGGTCCAAGGCCGTCGTTCCACTAGCAAACAATCAACTCCCCTGGCCGCCAACCTCACCAGGAGTCAATACGTGCCGCCGTACTGGCACTCAACTAGATAATCACCAACCGTTCCCAAAACCTCTGACCACCAGCCCAATGCGGGAATACGGCGGAATCGAATACGGCGAGTTACCGGTAAATGTCGCCATCTAATGGGCGTCCCGCCGTAGTAGACGATGCCCCTGCGCAGCAATAGCTTCGAGAGCCGGTTATGGGCCGCCATCAGGTCCTGGCGGCAGTCCTCACACGACCGGTACAGGGCCCTCCCACAACTGTGGCTCTACCGGCCAGGACCACATTCCTGACGGCTGATCACCGAGCACCGATCCGAGATCGCTCGCCTCATACCTGTCGCCCACGACCGTGGGTTGACTCCTAGACGGCTTGTGCCTCGGATGGTGAGGCCCCGCGAGGAGTGGCTGAAGAGAGGTCTGCAAAGCCGAAAGTTGGGTGCCCTCCTCGCTTCCATCCAAATCGAGGCGAGGAGACAACTCATTAGACGGCCCATCCGTAGCCTTTGGCCAGGTGCTTATGACTCCGACGGTGCG